>DASRJB010000045.1:0-13037 GCA_035649715.1 Pirellulaceae bacterium | reverse complement strand
ACTTACTCACGGAAAACGCGCCATAACCCTCCTGCCAGTCAAATCCCTTGGACTGCGGCGCGTTCTCATGAATCCAGCGGCTGGAGTTGGCTTTCATCGCATTGGCGGCATCCGCCAGGGAGAGCGTGGCCGGGAGCGAGGCGAGAACGTGAATGTGATCGGCGATGCCGCCGGCGGCCAGTAGCTTAGCGCGTTTATTCTCAAGTATGCCGCCGATGTATCCGTGCAGCCGGTCGCGCCAGGACTTTTGCAGTAAGGGTTCGCGGTTCGCGGTTCCCCAAACGAAGTGCACCAGATTGCAAATGTAGGTGGACATGATGGCGGCATCGGCAGGTGTCGGTCCTCCGGACCTCACAAGGTATTTGGCGACACGATACCCCGACCTGACGGTCGGGGCTATTACCTGCCGGCCCTCCGGGCCTAAGGCAGGCTGGCAGCCTGCCCTACGTCAGACGTCCCGCCGGTCCTTGTAGCGCTGGCTGGCGCGGTCGAGGAGGCGGCGCTCGGCGTCGGTGAGGGATTCGCGGCCGGATTCGTGAATCTTGCGGAGGATTTCATCGACCTGGTCGTCGATGCTGGGCTCGCGGCGAGCACTGGCGCGGCGCGGCGGTCGGCGGGCGCCGCTTCCGGACCAGGCGAAGGAGCCGCGGGGCTTGGGGAGCAGGTCCCACCAGCGTTCGAGGTTGAGATTGAGCTTGTAATACAGGAAGCCAAACGCCAGGCCGCCGAGGTGGCAGGCGAAGGCCGAGCCGGTGAAGTACTGCGTCCCGCCCAGGGCCAGGAGCAACGGGTGCAGGTTGTAGAGCACGTAGAACAAGACGACCCAGCGGGCCTCGATCGGCCAGAACCAGAACAGCCGGATGGTCGTCCGCGGATAGTGGATGGCGTAGAGCATGCCCACGGCCATCACGGCCCCGGACGCGCCGACGACGGGAATCGAGCTGCCGAGATAGAGGTTGAAGGCGAATTCGACGAGGCCCGCAAAGACCGCCGCCACCAGATAGAAGAACAGGAACTCGCGCGGGCCAAGCATCGACTCGAGCGTGACCGCGCACCAGTAAAGCAGCAGCATGTTGAAGAGGATGTGCCACAGCCCGAAGCGGTCGTGGCAGAACGCGTACGTGAGCAGCCGCCAGACCTGCCCGCGGGCGACCTGCCGCGCCTCGAGCTGAAACCACTCCTGGATCATCGAGACGTTGTTTTCGCCGTTCCAGGCGACGTCTTCGTAGTCCGCGGGATCAAGCCCCTCCTTCTCATACATCTTCCGCTGCGCGTCGCGCTGCTTCTCCACGAGCTCGCGCTGCTTCTTGGGAAGGCGGTCGAGCGCGGCCTTAGCGTCGGCCGGCGTACGTTCGCGGACGACGAAGATCTGGGCCACGAAGACGACCACGTTGGCGATGATGATCCACTTGACGACCGGCGGGATGTAGTCGAGGCCGAAGCCGGTCAGCGTGCCGGTGTAGTCCGACGAGTCGCGGGTGTAATCGCGGTCTTCGATGCCCATGGGGAAATTGTAGGTCGCGTAAGTGGTGAGTGGTGAGTGGTAGGCCGGTTAGTCGGTCAGTCGGTCGGTCAGTCGGTGCCGGCCAACCGATTTCTTACTACCGACCACCGCCACCGACCACCGACCACTCACTCCTACCAGTGCATCACAAACCCACCATCCACGTTCATCGTCTGGCCGGTGATGTTGCAGGCGCGGTCGGAAGCGAGGAACACGGCCAGGGCGGCGATCTCCTCGGGCGTCTGCCAGCGGCCGAGCGGGCAGACCTTGCGGATTTTTTCCAGGGCCCACTCGTCGTAGCTGCGGCGCAGCTCGGCGGGCTGCTGGTCGTGCCAGGCCTGCCAGATGCCGCGGTTGAGGTCGGTCTTCACCATGCCGGGGCAGATCGTGTTGACGCGGACGCTGTACGGCGCGAGGTCTTTCGCCGCACACTGCGCGAAGTTGATCAGCCCGGCCTTCGCGGCGCTGTAGGGCGGATCGGTCTGCGAGCCAATCTGCCCGGCGACCGACGAGATGAAGAGCAGCGTCCCGCGCTGCTGCTCGACCAGTGTCGGCGCGAAAGCATGCGCCGCGTTTACGGCACCGACCAGGTTCACCCGCAAGACCTTGTCCCAATCCGCCGGCTGCAGGTTCCAGAACGGAAAGCCGAATTTGCCGCTGCCGCAGCCCGCGGCATAGACCACGTGCTGCACCTTACCGAGGGCCTGCTCGATCTGCTTAGCTGCCGCTTGCACGGCGGCGTAGTCGGTCGCATCCGCCTGCAGGCAGGTGGTCCGCGGCCCGGCCGGAGCAGCGGACAGCTCGCGATCGACGATCGCCACGCGGCACTCTTCCGCCGCAAAGAAATCCGCAATCGCCCGCCCAATCCCCCGCCCGCCTCCGACGACCACGGCGACCTGGCTGGCGAGGTGGAGTTGCATGTCATCAACAACGCATATTCATCTCACACAGAGGCACGGAGGCACAGAGGAGAGGCTGAACCCCAGTAGCGCTGCCTGCTGCTCTGTGCCCCTGTGCCTCTGTGTGAGCATTTTCGGGATTGTCGCACGGCTGCAGGCCGAAATTGGTCCCGGCTCCGCTTCAGCCGTAGAGTTTGTAGACCTCGCCGCTGGTGACGCGTTTGGCGCGGATGCGGCCGTCGGACAGCTTTTCGCCGTTGGGGTCGAGATAGACGCGGCCGGTGTCCTTGCGTTTGGGATCGACGCCGTTGACGTGGATGTTGAAGATGAAGGCCTGCTCGCTGGTGGCGGTGAACCAGTGGATGTTGTCCTTGAAGTCGGACACCGTCGAGTGCTCGCCGGTCGTGAAGCTCCGGTCGATCGTCGGGCGGATGATCATGAACTGCCCGTCGTCCTCCAGGCGGTCGTAGTGCCGGCCGCGGAATGAGCCCTTGAGGATCAGGAACGCCGTGGCCATGTTGTTGTGGCCGTGCGGCACGACCGAACGGTCCTTGCCGAGGGCGAAGACCTGGTGGCCGAAGACCAGGCTCGTCGGCAGCCCTTCGACCTTCGGCAGCGTGGCGTGCAGGCTCAGCTCCCCCTGGTCCTTCAGTTTCAAGTTGGCGGTGAGCTTCTCGAAGTCCAAGAGCTTGAGCGTGTCGGACAGGTCCACCTGCCCCAGCAGCTCATCGACCTTCTTCTGCCACTCGACCTGCGGCAGCTTCGCGCCTTTGATGTCCTGGCTCCAGTCGTTCACATCCTTGAGCCACTTCGCCGCCTGGACCTTGAGGTCCGCTCCGAACGCATCCTGGGCGATCAGCGTTTCGAGCAGCGAATAGGTGAGCAGCGATCCAAGCGTGCTCTGAGCGAACTGGCGGCGGGTGAGCATTGCGCGGGCTCCTGGTTGAGGTGCCTGTATGATCCAAGTGGCGCCGGGAACAGTCAAGCTGCAGTGACGGATCCTAATCCTAATCGTAATCTTAATCCTAATCCTGCTCGGTCCGTGGAACGTGGGCAGCGGCGGAGGGATTAGGATTACGATTAAGATTAGGATTAGGACTCCCTCTTTCCCTCTCTCTTTCACTCCGTCTCTCCGTCCTTCTGTCCCTCTTCCCATCCCAGCGCTCGCGCCTGCGCCAAATCCCGCTCGGCAGCGGACTTATCCCCCAGCTCGGCATGGCACTGCGACCGCTCGTGCCAGGCTTCGGCGTCCTTGGGGTCGAGCTGGATCAGCCGCGTGAAGGCGGCGATGGCGGCGGCGGTCTGGCCCGTTTCGGCGCGGGCCACGCCCAGGGAATAGAGCAAGTCGAGGTCGCCATCCAGCGCATCGGCGGCGTTCTCCAAGTCGGCGAGGCCCTCGGCAAACTCGCCCAGGGCGACCTGGCAGATGCCGCGGAGGGCGATCGCTTCCAGGTCGTCCGGCGCCAGGCGGCAGGCCCGCTCGGCGTCGGCCAGCGCCGCCTGCGTGTCGCTGAGATACATTCGCGCGCGGCCGCGGTAGAGCACTGCTTCCTGGTCCTGCGGCGCAAGCTTCACCGCCCGGTCGAAGTCAGCTTCGGCCGCCTCAAAGTCCTCCCGTTCAAACGACTCCAGTCCCCGCGTGAAATACTGGTCGGCCGTCTCCAGCGGCGGCAGTTCCGCCGCCGGTTCTTCCTGTTCCTCCCAATCGTCGTCCTCGCTCGGCAGCGGCACGCGGGGGACCGCGGCCTCAAACGGCCGAGTGAAGGGCGCGTCCGCCGGCTGCGCTGCAAACCAGCGCGTCGGATCGACCTTGTAAAAGTCCCGCAGGCACTCGAACAGCTCGGCGTGCTCCTCGCCCAGTTCGATCGGCTGCTCGAAGAATACCTCGGTCGCATAGGCGAAGAGCTCCGTGCGGCTGTCGGCCGCCGCGTCGTGAAACAGCGCCGGCCGATCCGTCGCCAGGTCGCGGCGGAGCTGGACCAGCTCCGCGTCGAACACCTGCTGCCAATGAATGCGAGCCGCTTCGTCCGGCAGCGGCGGCGTGCCCCCCATTTCGCCGTCCAGCCCGTCGAGATGGTGGGCCAGTTCGTGCAGGACGACGTTCTCGCCGTCGCCGGCGTCGCGCCCGCCCGCGAGCACTTCGCTCCACGCCAGGCGGATTTCACCCTGCGCGTAGGCCTGGCCCTCGACGATGACACCCTCTTCGACGACGTGTGCCCCGGCCGAAAACGCCGAGCCGTGCTGCACGTTCCGCCCCACCTTGTCGGCCCGCGGCCGCGGAAAGACGAAAATCGTCGGCACCCTGTCGAAGTAGTAGCCTTCCTCGCCGAGCAACAGCAGCGCTGCCTGGGCCGCGATCGTGACCTTCACTTCGTCGGTAATCACCAGGCCGCCGCAGCCCACGAACCGCCGCTCGCTCGCGATCACCTGCAGCGCCGCTTCCAGCCGCGAGCGTTCCACCGAGGACAGCCGCGAATAGACCGCGACGTTTCTTTCGAGAATCTCGCGCCACGCCGCGGGCAGCGGCTGCCGAAGCAGTTTCTGGCGGCGGCGGCGGGCGAAGAAGGAGAACACGGGGGAGTGAGTGGTCGGTGGTCGGTCGGTCGGTGAGTCGGTGAGTTGTTTCGCGGAGGCCGTCGCTTCGTACTTGGTACTCAGTACCGAGTACTGAGTACAGAGTACGCAGCGAGCGACCCAGCGCCTGCACGCGCCGACCACCGACTGACCGATCACCGACTGACCGACTCCCGCCCCCTTGACGCTCCGCGCCGGTAGCTCATATTCGGTTGTCCTCGAAGGAGCCGCCTATGGGCCGAGCCAAGATCACGATCGTGGGCGCGGGCAACGTGGGGGCGACCTGCGCCCACTGGTGCGCCGCGGCCGAGTTGGGCGACATCGTCCTGCTCGACATTCCGCAAACGGGCGACATGCCCAAGGGCAAGGGCCTCGACCTGATGCAGGCCGGCCCGATCATGGGCTTCGATTCGAACATCGTCGGCTGCACCGATTACGGCCCGTCGGCCGGCAGCGACGTGGTCGTGATCACGGCCGGCATCGCCCGCAAGCCGGGCATGAGCCGCGACGATCTGCTCAGCACCAATGCGAAGATCGTCTCGTCGGTGGCCGAGAGCGTGAAGGCCACCAGTCCCAAGGCGGTGGTCATCGTGGTCAGCAATCCGCTGGACGCGATGGTGCAGCGGGCGTTTCAAGTGACGGGTTTTCCACCGCAGCGGGTCTGCGGCCAGGCGGGCGTGCTCGACACGGCCCGCTATCGCACGTTCCTGGCGATGGAGCTGGGCGTGAGCGTGGAGGACGTCTCCGCGCTCTTGATGGGCGGCCACGGCGATACAATGGTGCCGATGCCGAGCTGCACCAGCGTCGGCGGCATTCCCGTCCGGCGGCTGCTCTCGGAGGACAAGCTGAATGCGATCGTCGATCGGGCCCGCAGCGGCGGCGCCGAGATCGTCGCGCTGCTCAAGACCGGCAGCGCCTATTATGCTCCCGCTGCCGCGACGGCCCAGATGGTCGAGGCGATCGTCCGCGACAAGAAGCGGCTGATTCCCTGCGCGGCGTATTGCGACAAAGAGTACGGCGTCGGCGGCTATTACGTCGGCGTGCCGGTCATTCTGGGCGCCGGCGGGGTTGAAAAGATTGTCGAACTCCAACTCGACCCGCAAGAGCGGTCAGCGTTCGACAACAGCGTCAGCGCCGTGAAGTCGCTCGTCAAGACGATGGGCGAGCTGTTGGCGAAAGTGTAGTGCGCTGCATGCCGCGCGCCAATCAGCGTGCTAGCACCGCTAGCGTGCGGCAATCCGCCCTTGGCGTTGACAGGATGCATAGGCCCCGATACAACCCGCTCGTCTGGCCCGGCTCCCGGATTGGAGTCCCGGCCCGGCGACACGACGCCTGGCAGCCCGCCATCATACCCACCAGTGCCGGCCGCCCCCGCGTCGCTCCTCACCTCGACGGAATCCGTCCTTTGACCGCCAGCGAATCCACTCGCGGTCCCACTTCCCGGCGATTGCCGGCCGTCCCGCTTTCGGCTGGCATTGGCCGCGGCGCGCCGCTTGCAAACTGCTGCACGCGGACTGGTGCTCGCGCGGGTCCCAACCCGTGCGCGGCGCTCTTTCCTCCCTCGTGACCCAGAGTTTATGAACCGACTCACTGCTTCCACGCTTCTGGCCAGCCCCGCCCCCGCGGTCGCCCGAGCACAGCGGCCGCAGCTTCATAAGGACCACTCCGCCCCGCCCCACTGCCTGCTCGCTCCGCAACATTACGAAAAGAACTATGCCTATCCGCTCGTTGTCTGGTTGCACCCCACAGGCGGCGACGAGCTCGAATTGCGGCAGGTGATGCCGCTCATCAGCCTGCGAAATTATGCGTCGGCCGCCGTCCGCGGACCCGCCGTGCTGCGCGCCGGCTACGACTGGCCGCAAACGCTCGGCGGCATCGGTATGGCCGAAACGCGCGTGGCCGAGGCCGCCAGCCAGGCCAAATTGCGGTTCAACGTTCACGACGGCCGCGTCTATCTGCTCGGCTACGAAGCGGGGGGCACGATGGCCATCCGCCTGGCCCTCCGCAACCCGCGGCTGTACGCCGGCGCGGTTTCGCTCAACGGCCCGTTCCCTGCCGGGCATGCGCCGCTTGCCCGGCTGCCGCAGCTTCGCCAGACGCGGATCTTGATCTCGCATTGCCGCGATTCGGAGACTTATACGACCGACCGCATCTGCCGGGAGCTGGCCCTGTTTCACGCGGCCGGCATGTCGGCCACGCTCCGCCAGTATCCCTGTTCGGACGAGCTCACGACGCAGATGCTCAGCGACGTCGATGGCTGGCTGATGGAGCAGATCACCGGCGAGCGGAGCGACGCCGAGCCGCAGGACGCGCTGCCTGGCGAGTGGAACTAGCGCGCATCTGACCTCGACAGGGTCGCTCTCTTTCGCGGATACTCCGCGCGCGGCCCCTGGCTCCTGGTCCCGCCCTGGCCCCCTATGCCCGATATCCGCAAAGCCGCGATCCTGCTGATGAGCCTGCCGGAGGAGCAGGCGGCGCAGTTGATGTCGAAACTCACGCCCAAGCAGGTCGAGCAGGTCTCGATCGAAATCGCCAAGCTGGGCCGCTTGGGCGCCGACGAGCAGGAGCAGGTCATCCACGAGTTCGCCGACAGCAACCCGGCGGCGCTCGGCATCGACGGCGGCGGGATCGACCTGGCCAAGTCGCTCGTCGAAAGGGCCCTCGGCAACAAGGCCGGCCAGACGCTCGACGTCGTCCGCCAGTCGATCGAAGCCTTGCCGTTCGGCTTCCTGAAAAAAGTCGATCCGCAGAACCTGATGACGTTCATCCTCGACGAGCATCCGCAGACGATCGCCCTGGTGCTCTCGCACCTGCCGCCGGCTTACGGAGCGGAGATCATCAAGGGATTGCCCGCCGAGCGGCAGCTGGCGGTGATCCGCCGCATCGCCCACATGGGCCAGACGAATCCCGAGGTAATCCAGGAAGTCGAGCGCGGCCTGGAGACCCGCATGTCGAGCCTGATGAACCAGTCGTTCGAAAAGGCCGGCGGCGTCAACAGCGTGGCGGAGATCCTCAACGTCTCGGACCGGGCCGTGGAGCGGGTGCTGCTGGAATCGCTGTCGCAAGAGGACCCTGAGCTGGTCGAGGAAATCCGCCGCCTGATGTTCGTCTTCGACGACCTCTGCAAGCTCAGCGACAGGGACATTCAGACGGTGCTGAAGAACGTCGAGACCGCCCAGTGGGCGATGGGCCTGAAGGGCGCCAGCGCCGAGCTGAAGGAAAAGATCCTGGGCAACATGTCGCAGCGGGCCAGTGCCCTCCTGGTCGAGGAAATGGAATACCTGGGCGCGGTCAAGCTCTCCGAAGTCGAAGCCGTCCAGCAGCAGATCGTCGATATCGTCCGCCGCCTCGAAGACGCCGGCGAGATCACGGTCCACGCGGCGGACCAGAGCGAGCAGATGATAACGTAGCCGGTCAGTCGGTCGGTCAGTCCGTCGGTTGGTCAGTAGGTCAAATGCACCGACTAACCGACCGACCGACTGACCGACCACCGATCTACTCCTCCGCCACTTCCATCCCCAGCTGCCGCATCTTGCGGTACAGATTGCTGCGATGCAGGCCGAGCTTCTCGGCGGCGGCCGTCATGTTGCCGCGGAGGCGCTCGATGTGCCGCTGGATGTATTCGCTCTGAAATTGCCGCGTCGCTTCGGCCAGCGGCGCGTCGAGCGATAGCGGCCCGGCGCTGGAGGCGTCGGGCGAAAGGATGAACGCCAGGTCCGGCGCGTCGATCTTGTCCTGCTCTTCCGGCGCGAGGTACGCCAGCCGCTCCATCATGTTCCGCAGCTCGCGGACGTTGCCGGGCCAGGAGTGCGCCAGCATCCGCTTCTTGGCGGCGGCCGTGAACTTGAGCGACTTGCGGCGGGCCTGCGCTGCGAAGTGCTTGAGGAAATGCTCGGCCAAGAGCAGCACGTCCTCGCCCCGCTCGCGCAGGGGCGGCAGGTCGAGCGTGACCACGTTCAGCCGGAAGTAGAGGTCCTCGCGGAACCGCCGCGAGCGGACCAGCTCGGCCAGGTTCTGGTTCGTCGCCGCGATGACGCGGGTGTTGGTCGGGATCGGCGTGCTGCCGCCGACGCGGACGACGACTTTCTCTTCCAGCACGCGGAGGAGCTTCGCCTGGCCGCCCAGGCTCATGTCGCCGATCTCGTCCAGAAACAGCGTGCCGCTGGCCGCCAGCTCGAACTTGCCGCGCCTCATCTCGCGGGCGTCGGTGAAGGCCCCTTTTTCGTGCCCGAACAGCTCGCTCTCCAGCAAAGTCTCGGTCAGCGCCGCACAATTGACGGCAATGAAGGGCTCCTGCCGCCGCCGGCTCTTGTAGTGGATCATCTGGGCCACGACTTCCTTGCCGGTGCCGTTTTCGCCCAGCACCAGCACCGCCAGTTCCGTGTCGGCCACGCGGTGGATCGTCGAGCGGAGGGCCGCGACGGCCGGGCTCTCGCCGATGAGCTGCACGCCCTGCTCGGCCTGGTCGGCCATTTGCTTCCGCGCCGCCAGCAGCTGCTCCCACTGCTGCGTGTTTTCCAGCGCGACCGCGGCGTGCGCGGCCAGCTCGAGCAGCGCCTGCTCGTCGTCGGGAGTGAAATTGCCGCCCCGCTTGTTGAGCACCTCGAACGCGCCGAACAGGTCCCCCTTCTTCCCGCGCAGGGGCACGCACACGATCGACCGCGTCTGGAACTTGAGCTTCTGATCGACTCTTCGGTCGATATCGCGCTGCTCCGCGGCCACGTCGCTATCGACCCGCCGCGGCTGCCCCGTCTGAACGACCTGCCCCACGACGCCCGCGTCGTCCGGGATTCGCAGCTCGTTCCCTGGGGCGCCCAGCGCCGGCCGGCCGACCAGCGTTTTCGCGGCCTTATCCCACAGAAAAATGCTGGCCCGCTCGGCCGCCAGCAGCTTCGTCGAAGCCTCGGCCATCCGCGTGAGCAGGGCGTCCATCTCCAGCGTCTGCTGCCACTGCGCCGCGATCTCCAGAATCGCCGCCTGCCGCGCGATCTGCTGCTTGTCGCGCTGCCGCCCGCGACTGAGGGCCAGCGCGCGGGCCAGCCACTGCCGCAGCGCATCAAGCAAGCCGCGGTCCTGCCAGCTTCCTTTCTTTCGCTGCGCGGCGAGCAATTCGCCGCCGCCCGGCTCCAGCGGGGCAGCGTACCACTCTCCCTTGGCGATCGGCTGGCCCTGATCGAGTGCGTCGGCCAAGAGCGCCTCCGGCAGCCGCTGCTGCGGCTGGGAACTCTCGAGGATCCGCCATTGCCCCTTTTCGCCCTGGACGACGGCCAAATAATCGAGCGCCAGTGCTTCGCAGGCGATTGGGATCGCTTGCCGCAACAGTGCCGCCGGCTCCAGGTCGAGCGCCGTCAGGTAGTAGAGTCGGGCCGCAGCGTCGGCGGGGAGGGCATCGGGCGAGGTTGCAGGGCGGTTCATGGCACTGTCGTCTAATTGATCGCGGAGCGCTATCAGATTATACGACCCGCTTCCCCGGCGTGTATCGATTTTGCGACACCTGGCTGGCGTGGTCCGAGGCCGGGCGGCGTGATATCTTCATGGCACGCTGAGGAGACCACCGATGGGGATGTTCGACGGGAAAAAGGGGCTGATTCTGGGAGTGGCCAACGACCGCTCGATCGCCTGGGCCATTGCGCAAGTGATCCTGAACGAGGGGGGCGTCTGCGGCTTCAACCACCTGCCCGACAAGCCCGACGACGAACGGCAGCGCAACCGCCGCCGGGTGACGCAACTCACCGATCCGTTTGGCGACAAAGTGAAGTTCGTCCTGCCGCTCGACGTCCAGAAGGACGACGACATCGCGGCCTTCATGGCCAAGGCCAAGGCCGAGCTCGGGCAGATCGACTTTTTGCTGCATTCGATCGCGTTCGCCACGCTCGAGGATCTCAAGAAAGAGACAACCGCGACCAGCCGCGAGGGCTTCAAGCTGGCGATGGAGATCAGCGCGTACAGCCTGCTGGCGGTCGTGAACGCGGCCCGGGAGATTTTCAGCCCGCAGTCGTCGGTGCTGACGCTCACGTATTACGGCGGGGAGCGGATCGTGCCGGGCTACAACGTGATGGGCATCTGCAAGGCGGCGCTCGACGCTTGCATGAAGTACGCCGCGTTCGACCTGGGCCCCAAGGGCGTGCGGGTCAACGCACTCTCGGCCGGTCCGCTGAAGACGCTGGCCAGTTCGGCGGTCGGTGCGAAGGGGATGGAAGAGCTGTATCGGGAAGTCTCGCCCATGGCCCGCAACGTGACGCATGACGAGGTGGGCCGCGTCGGGGCGTTCTTGCTCTCTCCGATGTCCGACGGCATCACCGCCGAAATCCTTCACGTCGATGCCGGCTATAACGCAATGGGTTCGCCCGGCCGGCTGCTGGATAAGCTGAAGACGCTGTAGGGAATGCCCTCCGTGGCGGTCCTCAAAGCCGCGACCAGTGGTCGCGGTCTATTGGCGCCGCCGGCCCATATTGTAAACCGCGACCAATGGTCGCGGCTTTGAGATGCCCACGCCGATTGCGATCGCCGTCGTTGAGTGGCAGGGGCAGTTTCTCGTGGGCCAGCGGCCGCCCGGAGTGCCGCTCGCGGGTCTGTGGGAGTTTCCCGGCGGCAAGATCGAGCCGGGCGAATCGCCGGAGGACGCCGCGATCCGCGAGTGCCGCGAAGAGGCGGGTTTGCGAGTTGAGCCGGTCTCGCGTTATCCCGAGTGCGTCCAGCAATACGACCACGACCGCCTGACGCTGCACTTCATTGCCTGCCGGCCCGCCGCAAGCGCCGCGCTCGAACCGCGGCCGCCTTTTCGCTGGATTCCGCGGGGCGAGCTTTCCCAGTACGAATTCCCCCGCGGCAACCGCGGCGTCCTGGAGATCATCGCCGCAGGCGAAGCGAGCACGGGATCTTAGGAATGAGTCGTTTCGTCATCGGTCACTGGTCATTGGTCATTTGTCATGTGTTTCCACCGTCAAATGACAAATGACAAATGACAAGTGACAAATGACTGCATCGACAGGTTGTCCCCACCGGCGAGTCGGCCAGGGCCGCTTTTCACGGCGAGATCGTGAGGGGTTTCCCTCGCGGCGGAAATTGCTACGTTAGCTCCTCCGCCGAAACGTCCTAGCAGGGAAGCGCCTCCGTGGAATCGACCGCTCTTGGGCCGCCGGATCTGAGTGAATCGCTGGTCGCCTGTTCGCAGCCGTTCGTCGGCCGCTGGAACAAGCTGGTCAGCACGACGAACTGGGAGAAGGGGCGGATCATCGTGCAGTGGCGCGAGGCCCTGATCGCACAGGGCCTGGCCGTCAGCGAGTATTCCGATGAGGCCTGGAGCCGGCTGGTCGGCGGCGTCACCGGACAGCACGCGGGCCGGCTGCGGCGCGTGACCCAGCGGTTCGGCGCGGCGGCCGAGCAGTATCCGGGGCTGTACTGGAGCCACTTTCAGGCGGCGCTCGACTGGAGCGACGCCGAGATGTGGCTGGAGGGCGCGCGGCAGAGCGGCTGGTCGGTCGCCCAGATGCGCGAGCAGCGGTGGCAGACGCTGGGCGCGCTCGAAGCCGACCGCCCGCGGCCCGAGGACGAGATCGCCGGCGAGACCGACGAGGACTTTGAACCGGCGCGGCGGCAGGAGCCGATCCCGCAGACGATCACCGGCGAATACGACGACGTCAGCGGCCCGCGCCATGAAGGCCCGGACTTCGGCGACGACGAGCGAGCAGCAGCGCCCGGCGGGACGGCTCTCGAGTGGGAGGTTCCCGTCACCGGCGAAGCGGCCCCGCTGGTCCGCCCGTTCGAGAACTTGCCGGAGCTGCCCGACGACCTGGCCGAGGCCTTTGACGCGATGAAGCTGGCGATCCTGCACCACAAGCAGGACGGCTGGCAGCGGACCAGCGCCGGCGACGTGCTGCGGACGCTCGATGCCCTCAAGGCCCTCGTCACCGCGCCGTCGGACGCCGCGCCGTTCTGATCCTAATCGTAATCTCAATCCTATCTTAATCCGCAGTGGGAGAGGGCCAGGGTCGGCCAGCGAGAGGATTAGGATTACGATTAAGATTAGACTTTCTGATCCTAATCTTCATCCCATTCCT
>DASRJB010000044.1:0-2490 GCA_035649715.1 Pirellulaceae bacterium | reverse complement strand
CCACGCCGTGCGGCACGTTGCCCTGGTACGTTTCGGGAATGTAGGCGACGCACTCGCTCGTCTCTTCGGGCAGCTTGATCTCGATCAGTCCCGTCGCCGGCTTGTCGGCGGGCGGCGCGGGTGGCTCGCCGACGGCCGACGGCAATTCGCCCGGAATCTCGGTAGGCAGCTTTGTCGGTGTAAGCTCGGGCGTCAGCGTCTGGCCGGCCCGCTCGACCTTCAGAATGGCCTTGGTTTTCGGCTCCAGGTTGGCCACGGCCGCGCGAAGCTCCGCGGCGTCGGCCACCGCCTTGTCGCCGAGGGCCGTGATGCGATCGCCGGCCGCCAGGCCCGCGGCAGCCGCGGGGCTGCCGGGATAGACGTAGCGAACGACGACTCCGCCGCCGGGCGCGGCCCGCAGCGGCAGCAGGCCCAGGAACGGCGTCTCGTAGGGAATCAGCTTCTCGGCCAGCTCCAGCTCGCCCTGGAGCCGCTCTTGCTTTTCCTTGCCGCGCAGCCAGGCGACTGGCACCTTGTCGCCGGCATAGCGCGGGCCGAGGGCGTGCCTGAATTGCGCCTGCCGATCGATCTTCTGGCCGTCCAACTCGACAATCGTGTCACCCGCGCGGAGGCCCGCCTTGTAGGCCGGTGAGCCGGCCTGCGACGCGGCGACCACTGCCGGCAGGGAGAATATGTCGCCCGACTTGAGCGTCAGACCGTGCTGGCCCGGATGCAGGTCCTGGCCGCTCTTCAGCGTCTCCAGCCTGGTGTTGATATCGGCGAGCGGAACGGCAAAGCCGATCCCCGAGTCGTACCATTCCGCGCCGGCGATCTCGCCGGCGCCTTGCGGCGACAGCGGCACGAGCACGCCCAGCACGCGTCCTTGGATGTCGATCAGGGGGCCGCCGTAATTCGCCGGCGAAATCTTGGCGTCGGTCTGGATCGCCCGGCTCCAGATCCGGTTCGTCGCGCTGATGACGCCCACGGAGATGTTCGGCTCCGGCTGCTCGTAGGTCCGCCCCACGGCGATCGCCCACTGGCCGACGGTCATCTCGCCGCGCGGCGCGGCCACAGGCACGGCCAGCTTCTCGGTCGTGTTGACCTTGAGCAGAACCAGCATCCGGCTGCGGTCGCGGGCGACGATTTTCGCCGCGGAGCGTTTCCCGCTGGGCAGCGTCACCAGGATCGACGAAGGTAGCTGGACGAAGTTGAAAGCGCTGGAGATCACGTAGCCGTCTTCGCCGACGGCCAGGCCCGTCGTCGGTCCCGTGCTGACCAGCACCTTGCCGACGCGCTCCAGCCCGCCGATGGTCTCGATCTTCACCACCGAGGGGGCGACCTTTTCCACCGCCGCGCGCACCGCCGCCTCTTCCTGCTCCTGCAAATCGACCTGGGCCGGAGCGCTGGCCGGCACCAGGAGCAGGGCGGCAGCAGCAAGCAGATGAGTTCTCGCCATGCGCGGGATTATTCCAGTGTGAGCGATAATTCGATGAGGTCCTGCCCGCGTTGGATCGTCAATTGCACGGCGTCGAGCCGGTCGATGAAGGTCAGCTCATCGGCCAGCAGCTTGCTGGACGGAACGACGCGCCCGTTGACGAACAGGATCAGGTCGTCGGGTTTGACGCCGGCCTTGGCGGCGGGCGAGCCGGCGCGGACCATCTCGACGAACGGCGGCGTCCGCGGCAGGAAATCGGGCACGAGGTGAATGCCGAGGGCCGCCAGCGTGTGGAACTCTTTCGGGCGCTTCACTTCCTGGCCGCGCGGGGCGGGCCGGAACTTGCCGGCGACGATCTCGTGGGCCGTCGTAGCCAGCTCGGAAATCGGCAGGGCGTAGTTCAGCCAAATGTTGCTGGTCGAGCTGCGCAGCTCTTTGCCGAGCAGACCGGCCAGCCGGCCGCGACGGTCGGTCAGCGCGCCGCCCGCGGACCCCGGATTGTTGGTCATCGCGTCGAGGACATAGGCCTGGCCGCGATAGTTCGTCTCGAACGCGCCGCGGCGGGCCGCCAGGTCGGTCTTGGCCGCGACGATGCCGTGCAGCACGCTCGCCGGCTCGTTGCCCAGCGCCACGCCATACAGGTTGCTGAAGGCGAGCACTTTGGCTCCGGCTGCCAGCGGCACGGCTTCGTCGAGATTGAAGTAAGGCAGGTTGTCGGCGTCGATCTTCAGCACGGCAATTTCCGTCCGCGGGTCCATGCCGACGACCGTGGCCGTGAGCTTGCGGCCGTCGCTCAGATAGACCGTTACGCCGTCGCTGTCGAGCACGTAACTCCATACCGTGAGAATGTGCCCCTCGGCGCTGATCAGAAAACCGCTCTGATAGGCTTCCAGGCTGCGGAGTCCGCCGGCCCCGAAGATCTTGACGATCTTGGGCTGCGTTTGGGCCGCGACTTCGGCGAAGGAGGCCTGCGCGGCGGCGAGGCGCGGCGCCAGGAGCGCCAGCAAAAGCAGGAGCATTCTTTTCAAGGCTTGGCCTCCGCGGCGGAGAGCTCGAGCTGCTGGAGCTGGATCGTG
>DASRJB010000043.1:0-14291 GCA_035649715.1 Pirellulaceae bacterium | reverse complement strand
AGGCGACGACCGGCAACTCGGCCAGCGTGGAAATCCGGCCGATGCGGAGCGAGTCGTCCGTCTCGGCCCACAAGACGTTGGTCCAAGGGCGCACCGCCAGTTCGTCGCCGTCGCCGATGGCCTGTGCCAGGAGCAGATTGGGCGCGGCCTGCGAGGGCTTGAACTCCGCAGGCAACTCCCCGTGCACGACCGCAAGTGCGACTGCAGGAAACTTCGCCAGCTCGCGCAAGAGCGCCAGCAGCGACCCGGCTTCGCCGCGGACTTCAACCACCGCCAGCGCCCCCCACTGCGACGCTTCCGCCAGCACTTCCACGCGCGGATCAACCGCCACATAGCAGGCCAGCGCTTCATGCCATTGACGCGGCAACGCGGCGTGAGTCGATTCCGGGCAGACGCCGCGGAGCACCCACCGCTTGCTTTCCAAGGCCAGATGTCGGCCGCGAACGCCCAGAGCCCGCAGCCCAACTTCGCGGCTGCCGGTGGCGACGATTTGGCCTCCGCGCCGCAGGTTCACCGTGAGGTCGTAGATCGCCGGCAGATCGGGCGACCAGAAGCAGGGATCGGGCACAGCGGCCCGCGCCATCAGCGTCGGACCGGGCCCCAAGTCCTCCAGCAGCGAAGTGGCGGGCAGCGTCTGAGCCGTCAGGCATCGCGGCCCGCGCACTTGTCCGGAAAGCGACCAATCGCCTGCCTCTGCCGGCAGCGGCATGCGCGCATAGACAAACGCCCGGTTGACCGTCAGGTCGCCGAAAAAGACGTCGAGCTCACGCAGGTCAGTCAAGTGACGATTGACCAATCAGGAGTGACTGGGCGAGAAATCGCCCCGTGTGCGAAGCCAGGTTGGCAGCGACCTCTTCCGGCGTCCCCTTGGCGACGATCCTTCCGCCATCCTCGCCCGCGCCGGGGCCGAGATCAATGAGGTAATCGGCGGCCCGCATCAGCTGCAAATTGTGCTCGACGACGATCAGCGAATGGCCGACCGAGAGCAGCGCCTCGAAGCAATCGAGCAGCGTTACCACGTCGGCGAAGTGCAGCCCCGTCGTCGGCTCGTCGAGGAGGAACAGCGTCCGCTTCCGCGACGCCTCGGAAAGGTGAGCCGCGAGCTTCAGCCGCTGGGCCTCGCCGGCCGAGAGCGTGTTGGCGGGCTGGCCGAGCTGCAAATAGTCCAGGCCCACGTCGATGAGCTGCTTGAGGCGAGCCTGCACCTTCGCCTGGCCGCGGAAGAATCCAAAAGCCTCGCGGACGGTCATCCCCAGCACGTCCGCGATGTTCTGGCCGCGGTATTTGACGGCGAGGATCTCCTTGCGATAGCGGGTGCCGCCGCACTGGCCGCAGCGGCGATAGATGTCGGCCAGGAACTGCATATCGACTTTCGTGTAGCCTTCGCCCTCGCACGCCGGGCAGCGGCCCCCCTCGACGTTGAAGCTGAAGTGGCCCGCCGTGTAGTTGTGGGTGCGGGCCTCCACGGCCTCGGCAAACACCGCGCGGATCGGATCGAAAGCCTTGATATACGTCACCGGGTTGCTCCGCGGCGAGCGCCCGATCGGGCTCTGATCGACCAGGATCACGTCGTCGATCTGGCCGCAGCCGACCACGTCGCCATACGGCAGCGGTTCGTCGCACTCCTTGCGCTGGCGGCGGCAGAGCGCGCCGTAGAGCGTGTCCTGAACGAGCGTGCTCTTGCCCGAGCCGCTGACGCCCGTCACCAGGCACAACGTATTCAGCGGAAACTCGAATGTCTCGCCGCGCAGGTTGTGGCCCCGCGCCCCAAGCAGCTTGATCCAGCCGCGATTCGTGGCGCGCCGGCGCTGCGGGACCGAGATGCCGCGGCGGCCGGCGAGATACTCACCCGTCAGGCTGGCGTTCTCCTGAAGCATCTCGTCCAAGGTTCCCTGAAAGGCGACTTCGCCGCCGCGGTCGCCCGCTCCGGGGCCGATCTCGATCAACTCATCCGCCGCGCGCAGCAGCGACTCTTCGTGCTCCACGACGACCACGCTGTTGCCGCGGTCACAGAGCCCGCGGATAGCGGCGACCAGGCGATCGACGTCCCGGGGGTGCAGCCCGACCGAGGGCTCGTCGAGAACGTAGAGCATGTTCACCAGGCTGCTGCCGAGGGCGGAGGTGAGCACGGCCCGCTGGGCCTCGCCGCCGCTCAGGGTCTTCAGCGTGCGATCGAGTGCCAGATAGCCGAGGCCCGCTTGCTGCAAGAAGCCCAGCCGCGAATCGACCTGCGACAGCAGCTGCCGGCTGGCCCGGCCCTCGAATTCGTCCAGCGGCAAGCCCGCAAGGAACGTGCGGGCGTCATCGATCTTGAGCTGCGTTAGCTCCGCGATGTTCTTGCCGCCGATCCGCCAGGCCAGGGCCTCTTCGTTGAGGCGCGACCCGCGGCAAGTCGGGCAGAGCTTCGCGGTGCGCCAGCGATTCAGAAACACGCGGAGGTGCATTTTGTATTTCCGCCGCTCGAGCCAGCGGAAGAAACCGGCCAGGCCGCCGAAATTCCGCTCGGGAACTCCTTCGCGGATCAGCCGGACGTGCTCCGCGGTCAGCTCGCGAAATGGCGCGTGGACCGGGATTCCATAGTCGGGCGCAAGCGCCAGCAGCTCCTCGAGCTCGTGCTTGTAGGCCGGAGTGTTCCAGGGCGCGATCGCCCCTTCGCGAATCGACTTCTCCGGATCGGGAACGATCAGCTTCATATCGAGCTCGACGACATTGCCAAAGCCTTCGCAGGTCGGGCACGCCCCCAGCGGGCTGCTGAAGCTCAACCGCCGCGGCTCGGCGTCCGCGAATCCCCGCCGGCACACCGGGCATTCCAGCCGGCTGCTGAAACTCAGCCGCTGCCAAGGGCGATCGTCAATCGTGACCGCGTCCGGTGCATTTGGATCCGCCTCAACCAGGCCCAGGGCTCGCCCGCCGCCGTGCTGGTAGGCCGTTTCCAGCGAGTCCCGCAGCCGCTGCTCGGCGGCTTGCCCGGCGACCAGCCGATCGACGACGACCAGTAAACCGCTGTCGGCCTCAGCCAGGCGCACGAATCCTGCCTGATTCAACCGGGCGACGTGCTGCTCGCGGCTCTCGCCGGCCGCTTGCTCGGCAGCGAATCCGACCATCAGGCGGCGGCCCTCGGGCAGCTGTCCCAATTGCCGCGCTGCCGCCTCCGGGCTGGTCCGCTCGACGGGTCGGCTGCAGGTTGGGCAGATCAGCCGGCCGATCTTGGCAAAGAGCAGCCGCAGGTAGTCGAGCGTCTCGGTCGTCGTGCCGATCGTGGCCCGGCTGGAGCGGCCGGCCTCGTGCCTGGTGACGGCGACGGCGGCGGGCAGGCCATCGATCCGCTCGGCCGCCGGCTTGTCGAGGCGCTGGAGGAACTGCCGGCTGTAGAGCGAGAAGCTCTCGATGTAGCGGCGCTGCCCTTCGGCATAGAGCGTGTCGAGGGCCAGGCTCGTCTTGCCGCTGCCGCTGACCCCGCACAGCACGACCAGTTTGCGGTGCGGGATGTCGAGGTCCACCTGCTTGAGGTTGTGGACCGCGACGCCGCGAAGCTCGATGCACTTTGACGACACAGGCTCGGCTAGCTCGCAAGATTGGACGAAGTCGAATCCTGCATTTTAGTTCGCAACGCATCGGCGCGACCATGGGATACGATTGCAGGCAGCGGCCGGTCTGACGTAGGCTAAAGTTCGCTGGCGAACGCATTTCTCCCCCCGGCACTGCCATGAATCTGCTCTATATCGTGCTCCCCTCGGCGGCCATTTTGCTGGTCGCCTATTTCACCTACGGCAAGCTGCTGGCCAGGCTGTTTCAGCTCAACCCGCAGCGCAAAACGCCGGCCTACGAGATGCAGGACGGCGTCGATTACGAGCCGCTGACCTCGTCGGCCCTGTTTCCACAGCACTTTTCGGCAATTGCCGCGGCGGGGCCGATCGTGGGGCCGATTCTCGCGGGACTGACGTTCGGCTGGCTGCCGGCGCTGCTCTGGATCTTGATCGGGTCGATCCTCATCGGCGGCGTTCACGACTTCGGTGCACTCGTCGCATCGATTCGCCACAAGGCACGTTCGATCGCCGAGGTGGTCCGCGAGAACATGAGCCGGCGGTCGTACCTGCTCTTTTTGTCCTTCATTTGGATCGCGCTGATCTACATCATCGTCGCGTTCACGGACATTACTGCCTCGGCGTTCGTGGGCCCGCCGACCGCCGATTCGGGCGGCGCTGGCGGCGGAGCAGTTGCCACGTCGTCGCTGCTGTATCTGGTCCTGCCGATCGTCATGGGGCTCTTGATGCGGTATGGCAAGCTTTCGCTGACCTGGGCTACCGTCATTTTCGTGCCTCTCGTTGGAGTCGCGATCTGGGTGGGTAAGTACATTCCGCTCGACTTGCAATCGCTGCTCGGGTTCTCGAGCGACAAGATCGGCGAGGCCAACGCCCGGAAGGTGTGGGATGTGCTGCTGCTGTTGTATTGCCTCGTGGCCGGCGTGGTTCCGGTCTGGATGCTGTTGCAGCCGCGGGGCCACTTGGGCGGCTTCTTCCTGTATGCGGCTCTCGGCGCGGGGGCCATCGGTTTGGCTATCGGCGGGGCGACGGCCCAATACCCGGCGTTCACCGGCCTGGCCGTACCGAAGGCCGATGGCTCGCTGGAGATGCTGTTCCCGATGCTGTTCATCACCGTAGCCTGCGGGGCCTGCTCGGGATTCCACTCGCTCATTGCCAGCGGGACGACCTCGAAACAACTGAAGGTGGAAACCGACGCCAGGACGATCGGCTATGGGGCGATGCTGCTGGAGGGGATGGTGGCGGTCGTCTCGCTCTGCTGCGTGATGATGTTCGCTGCCGGATCGGAGCAGCTGCGGGGCACTCCGAACCAGATCTATGCCCAGGGCATCGGCCGGTTCCTCGGCGTCATAGGCGTGGAGCGGGGTTTCGGAATCGCCTTCGCCTTGATGGCGTTTACGACCTTCGTCTACGACACACTCGACGTCTGCACGCGGCTGGGACGCTACATTCTCCAGGAGTTGACGGGCTGGCGCGGCAATTTCGGCCGTTGGTTCGCCACCGGGCTGACCGCCGGCGTGCCGGTGTTCTTCCTGTTGCGCCACCCCAGCGATGCGGCGGTTCCAGTCTGGCGGATTTTCTGGAGCCTGTTCGGCGCGAGCAATCAACTGCTGGCGGCGCTCACGCTGCTCGGCGTGACAATCTGGCTGTGGCGCACGCGGGGCGCGTGGTGGGTGTGGCTGGTTACGGGCGTGCCAACGGCCTTCATGTACGTGATGAGCACCTGGGCTCTGCTGGCGATGACGCTGCCCAAGTTCTGGACGCAAACGGGCTGGACGATGCCGGCCGACCCGGTGCCCTGGATCGGTCTGGTGCTCATCGTCCTAGCCGCCTTGATGTTGATTGAGGCAATCCGCATTCTGCTGGCACTGGGCTCGCCGCCGCCAGCGGGACGCCTCGAAGCAGCCGCGGCGGGGGCATCCTGATTGCGGCCGCCCAATGCCCTAAGCGATCGTCCGCAAAGGTAAGGATAATTCCCGCAGTGCCGAGATTTTTCGCGCCTTGCCTCGCCGCCGATCTCGCCGCAAGTACATGGCAGGTCAAGCACTTCCGACGCGCTCCTGCGGACTGGCATGGCTTACGATTTGAAGCACTAGAGAACCGGCGGCGGAATTATCCTTACCCTCGCAGCGAATCGCCAAGGGCGGCGATTCTGCCCTCGACGTGAGCAACCAAATGCGATCGAGCTGGGTGCGGCGGCCAAAATGGCAGGATCGCCGCGCAACGGGAACTATACTGCAAATAGCATACCAATGTTCACGATGGCCGCTTGCGAGAAGAAGATCGGCGTCGTGCTCTAGTCCCACCACCATTGGCCATTTGCCAGGCCGCTCAGCGTGGTTTTGGCCTTGGCCTGCTTCACCGCGCCCTTGTCGTCGCTGAGGAGGTTGGAGGTCGCCATGGCCTCCAGCGGCTGAATCTGCACGCCGCCGCCGACGGGTGTCATCAGTCGGTTGCCCTTCCAGACGGCCGTGCAGGCGGTTTCGACGGTCTTGGGGGCTTCGAATGTCTCGACGGCGTACTTCCGCTCGTCGCCGAAGGTCTCGAGCTTCCAGGTCGCCTGGCCGTAATAGTCCTGCTTCTGGATGAAGGCCGCGGCGATCGACAGGTCGATCAGGTTCTTCAACTGGGCATACACCGCGTTGCGGGCGGCGATCTGCGGATAATTGGCCGTGAAGGCGTCGCAGTACGCCTTGCTGGCCCGGCTCTGGTTGCCGCCGGTCGTGCGCCGCGCGCCGTCGGCCGCCACCAACTCGCTCTCGCCGATCAGCTTCACGCCCTGGCCGACCAGCTCCATCGCCAGGCTGTCCTCGGCGACGCGGACGCAGTCGTAATTGGGCGTAAAGAACCACCGCTGGAGCGATTCGTTCTGCGTCGCCTTGTCGATGTAGGTCGCCATCTTCACCGGCGGCGGCTCGATGCCGATGCCGATCAGCTTCATGCGGTAATCGGCCTCGACCATGACCTGGGCGAAGTGGGTCCGGGGCGAAATGCCCTCGACCGTGACATTTTGCAGGCCGAGGTTCTCCTTTAGGCCGGCGACGATCCGGGCGGCGTCACCCGGGCCGGGACGGATCGACTTAAGCCACGCCGCCATGCGGGCGAGGCCTTCCTGGGTCGGATCGATCGAGACGGAGATCACGTGCGCCTGTTTGCCTTCCGGCGGGAACGCCCGCAGCGCCGCGACCAGGTCTTGCAGCTCCAGCACGGCCCGGCCCGAGTTCATGCCCAGCACGCGGCCCGACGGATCGAGGAAGAAGCCCTCGGCGGGGCCGGCCAGCACGATGTCCTTCGAGTCCGGATAGTAGAAGACGTATTGCGCGCGCGTCAGGCCGGCGAGGTACTTCATCTCATCCGTCGGCTCCTTGCCCGCGGCGAGTTGAGCCGCCAGCGCCGCCTCCAGGCGGTTGAGCGAGACCTTGCGGAGCTCGCTGACCTTGGCCACATTGCCCAGCCGGGCGCGGGCCTGGGCGATGCGCGTTTTGGTGAGCTGCCCGTTTGGATCGGGGGATTGCTTGACCCGGAGCACGCCATCCGGGCTGATGACGACGCCGGCCGGCAGGTTGCCGATGATGCCGACGTTGACGTTGCCGCCGTTGTTGTTGTTGGCGTTGTTGTTGTTGTTCTGGCCGCGAGCGGAGTCTTCCACTGCAGCGGCCAGGATTGCCACGGCCAAAGCGGCCTGCCAAATCAATCGTGCGTTACGCATGGCTCGTTCCTCGTCTATCTTCGCCCCTGACCGCTTGTCCGATGCGCTGCCGCAACGTCCCGCGATGGGGCGGTCGTCGCGGCAGCGGTTGTTGAATCGTCCACGAGGCAGGCTTTCTGCGCGGAATAGCTCGGCTCAGCCTGCTTCGGCTTTTTGCTACCTATTAGATGTTAATTGCCTTGCCGGGCTCACGCAAGGAATTGCCGTGTCGTTTAGCCCTGGAGCCGGAGGCTGGCAGCGACACGCGGGAATTGGCTGCGCTGGCAGTCCCGATAAACACGCGTACACAGGCAGGCGGCCTAGGGCATTTGCGGCAGAGGCAGCACTTTGTCCGGAGGAGGCAGGGCGATCGGAGCAGGAGGCTGGAGATGGGAGGCCGTCGCAATCTCTGGCTGCGGAGCGGAGCCGGCCGGTGCGGCCAGGGCCCGCTGGAACGTCGCGCTCCGGCTATAGGCGGCCAGCGGATCAAGCGGTGCTCGCGGCTCGGGTTTCTTCCACCACAGGCCGCCGCGAGGCGCGGCCGCCCGCTTTTGATAAGGGCCAAGGCCCAGCACCCAGGCGTCGCGGGCTTCGCTAGTGGCCTTGGTGACGCCTGCCTGCCAGACTGGCTCGCGCGTTGCCCGGTCATAGGCAAACAGGCCCAGCTTGGCAGTTCCCGCGTGGTGGTTGCGGCGGCCGAGCGACAATTCCGGCATCGCCGGTGCGGTGAGCGGGCTGGAAAACAGCACCGAAGCAGAAGCCATCGCCGCGCCGCCGGGCACGCCGTAGGTCACTTCGTGGCCGTCGTTGGCCAAGGCCCCGACGCGGGCCTCGACGATGTACTCGGCCGTTTCGGCCTTCTCTTGCAGGCGGCAATCGTAGGCCAGCATCTGCTGCCGCAGCGAGCTGACGACGTACTTGATGTTGCCGTTCGGCCCCATGTTCACGCCGTCGAGGTACTGCGTATCGAAATAGACCTTGCGCCCCGACAGCGGGCTGAAATCGATCGAGGCGACCGCCCGGTCGACTGCGTCGGAAATGACGATCTGCTCGGTCGCCAGCCGCGACTTGTTAATCCCGCAGCCCGTCGCGCCAATCAAAACGAGGGCCATCAGGCCGCCGCATATCTGCTGTCGCATCTTGCAATTCTGCCAGTATTCGAGGGCCGGGAGTGTAGCCGGCAGGTTCCGCGTCACCAACGCGGAATCTGCTAGCAGAAATGCAGTAACCTGGTAGCCTTTCGGGCCGCAAAATCTTTGCAATCGTCACAACCTCCCTGCTAGGAAAATGTTAGGAAGCGACTATCGTTAGTGCGTGCCCGCTCGCGGCCTGTGGTGCGGCCGCGGGCGGCTTTTGAACCAACCTGCCCCTTGGATGCACCAACCCTAAGCCGGCCTTGGACTTAGGACCTGCCCGCCGAATCGCCGGAGAGCGCCACAATTCGCCCCGCGTAACGTAAACTATTAGAACGCAATGGTTTACGCTTCCGCTGCGCTGTAAACCTGCACCAAAAACCAACGAAAGGCCTTGTATGACTGACGGCCGCCGCGAGGGCGACGTGGTGCAAGCGACGATTGCGGAATCAGCCGCAATTCGCCGCCTGAACGACGCCCGGGAGAAGATCGTCGCCCAACTTTCGCAGGTGATCGTCGGCCAGGCCGACGTCATCGAGGAACTGCTGATCTGCCTGTTCGCCCGCGGCCACTGCATGCTGGAAGGCGTGCCCGGCCTGGCGAAGACGCTGATGATCAGCACGCTGGCCCGCACGCTGAATCTGTCGTTCAGCCGCGTGCAGTTTACGCCCGACCTGATGCCGGCGGACATCACGGGGACGGAAATCCTGGAAGAGAACCGCTCGACGGGCTCGCGCGAGCGGCGGTTCCTGGAAGGGCCGCTGTTCTCGAACATCATCCTGGCGGACGAGATCAACCGCACGCCGCCCAAGACGCAGGCGGCGCTGCTGGAAGCGATGCAGGAGCGGCAAGTGACGGTGGGCCGCGTGCGGCACCCGCTGATGGACCCGTTCTTTGTGCTCGCAACGCAGAACCCGATCGAGCAGGAAGGGACCTACCCGCTGCCCGAAGCGCAGCAGGACCGCTTCATGTTCAAGGTCTTCGTGAACTACCCGAACTTCAATGAGGAGTTCGAGGTGGCCCGCCGCACGACCGCGCTGCAAACCGACACCATTCAAGCGGTGCTGAGCGGGCAGGAGATCATCGACCTGCAACGGACGGTTCGCGAGGTGCCGGTCAGCGACCACATCATCCGCTACGCCCTGTCGCTGGTGCGGCAGACGCGCGTCAACCAGACGGGCGTGCCCGATTTTGTGAACGACCAGGTCGGCTGGGGCGCCGGTCCCCGCGCCGTGCAGTATCTGATCCTGGGCGGCAAGGCGCGGGCCCTGTTGCGCGGCCGCACGCACGTCAGCACCGACGACATCCAGGCCCTGGCCAAGCCGGTGCTGCGGCACCGCCTGGTGGTCAACTTCGCCGCCCAGAGCGACGGCGTGACCGCCGACAAGATCATCGACCGCCTGATCGCCAGCACTCCCACCAAGGAAGACGAGCTCACCAGCGATGCCCGGTTCAAAAAGATTTTTGCATCCTGAGGCGATCAAGCGGATCTCGCGGCTGGAAATCCGGGCCCGGCACATCGTCGAAGGGTTTCTTTCGGGGATGCACAAGAGCCCGTATTTCGGGCAGTCGATCGAGTTTCTGCAGCATCGCGAATACGTCACCGGCGACGATCTGCGGCACGTGGACTGGAAAGTCTGGGCCCGGCAGGACCGGCTGTACGTCAAGCAGTTCGAGGAAGAGACCAACCTCCGCTGCCACCTGCTCGTCGATCTGTCGCGAAGCATGGCCTACGGCAACGGCCCGCTCAACAAGTACGAGTACGCCTGCACGCTGGCCTGCTCGCTGGCCTACCTGGTGCTGCGGCAGCAGGACGGCGTCGGCTGCACGACGTTCGACGAGCGGATCCGCGTCACCGTACCCGTCCGCACGATGCACAACCACATATTCAGCATCGTCGATTCGCTGGCGGTGCAGGAGCCGCAGGACAAGACCGACATGCACGCCATCCTGCGGACCGTGGCGGAAAGTGCGCCGCGGCGGGGCGTGATGGTGCTCGTCTCGGATTTGCTGGCCGATCGGCCCGGGCTGTTCAAGGGCCTGCGTCTGCTGCGGCAGCGGGGCCACGATGTACTGATCTTCCACGTCATGGACGACGAGGAGCTGGACTTTCCGTTCAATGGGCCGACGCGGTTCGAGGGGTTGGAGATTCCCGACTATTTGAATTGCAACCCGCGGGCGCTCCGCGAGGGCTACCTCGCCGCACTGCAAGAGTACCTCGACGACATCCGCCACCAGGCCGCCCGCAGCAGTTGCGATTACGCGCTGGTGCGGACGAGCGAGCCGCTGGATGCGGCGCTGGCGACGTTCCTTAGCAAGCGACTTGCGGTGATGAACCGCTACTAGTCATTTGTCACTCGTCAGTAGTCATTTGCAGGAGAGCTCAAATGACAAGTGACAAGTGACAAATGACAAATGACATAAAATGCAGTTTGTCCATCAAGCACTGACCTGGGGCTTCCTGCTCGCCCTCGTGCCGCTGTTGATCCACCTGATCAACATGATGCGGCATCGGCGCGTGCAGTGGGCCGCCATGGAATTCTTGCTGGCCAGCTACAAGAAGCACCGCAAGTGGGTCTGGCTGAAGCAGCTGTTGCTGCTGCTGGCACGGATGGCGGCGGTGGCGCTAATCGTGGCGATGCTCGCGCAGCTGAAGACGCGCGACCAGTGGCTGGCGATCTTCGGCGGCCGCGTGACGCACCATTACGTGCTTTTGGACGACAGCTATTCGATGCAGGACCGCGTGGCCGGCGCGAGCGCCTTCGACGCGGCCAAGCAGGTCATGCAGGCGATCGTCGGCCGGGCCACCCAACAGGACAGCCCGCAGAAGCTGACGCTGCTGCGCTATTCGCAGGCTCGCGGCTCGGCCACTGATGGGGTGGCCGAGCAGGTCGCCGACTTCAACGCGGAGCCGATCGATTCGAAGTTCGACGTGACGCTGGAGCGGAAAATCCGCGTCCTGGAGCCGACGCAGCTGGCGTCCGGACCGCTCGAGGCCCTCGGCATGCTGCGGCAGCTGCTCACGGGGGCCAAAGACGAAACCAGTATCGTCTATGTGCTGTCGGATTTCCGCACCAAGGACTGGGGCAGCCCGACCGAGCTGCGCGACCTGCTGGGCCAGCTGCGACGGTCGCAGGCCGAGATCCACCTCGTGAACTGCGCCCGCTCCAGCGAGCCGAACCTGGGCATCCTCTCGATCGAGCCGGCCGACGAGACGCGGGCCGCCGGCGTACACCTGTTCGTCAATGTCGAGGTCAAGAACTTTGGCGCGAAGCCCGCGACGAAGGTCCAGCTCAAGCTGCAATCGACCTCGTATTCGAGCGACAACCTCGCCGCGACGCCGCCCGACGAATTGAAGGGGCAGCCCGACGACCTGGGGACGCTGCTGATCGACCAGATCGAGCCCGGCGAGAAGATCACCCGCCGCGTGCAGGTCTATTTCCCGCAGGCCGGCAAGCACGTCGTCGAGGCCACGCTGCCGGAAGACCCCGTCGCCGCCGACAACCACCGCTGGTGCGTGATCGACTTCCCCGACGGCGAGCACGTGCTGATCGTGGACGGCTCCGATTCGCAGCAGCAGCAGTATTATCTGCAGGTCGCCTTTCAGCCGCTGGCCCGCTCGAATACGGGCATCCGGACGGAGACCAAGCCGGCGGCGTTCCTTCGAGACGCCACGCCGGAAGCGCTCAACGCCTATTCAGCGATTTACCTGCTCGACGTGCCGCGGCTGGACGGGAAGGCGGCGGAAACGCTCGATGCGTACGTTCGCGGCGGCGGCGGCCTGGCGATCTTCACCGGCGCGGGGATCAACGCGGCGTACTACAACCAGACGCTCTATCGCGACGGGCAGGGCCTGTTGCCCGCGCCGCTGGGACCGGACGTGGAACTGCCGCCGGCGCTCGATCCGAGCGAGCCCGACTTGGAATTGACGAACCATCCGATCTTCGCATTCTTTATGGGCGAGACCAACACGCTCATCCGCGGCGTGAAGATCGACCGCTACCGCAAGCTGGCTGACGGCTGGAAGCCTGGCCCGGCGCAGGCGGTCGAGATCATCGCCCGCACCCGCGACCGCGCGCCCTTGGCCGTCGAGAAGAAGCACGGCCAGGGAGAAGTCGTGATGTACTTGACGACGCTCGCGCCCGAGTGGAACGACTGGGCCAAGAATCCGAGCTTCGTCGTGGTGGCGCTCAAGACGCAGTCGTACCTGGCCACCGCGCACCGCCTGGACGATCCGCGGCTGGTGGGAACGCCGCTGGTGCTCGAGCTGCCCGCAGCCGACTACCGCAGCGACGTGGCCTTTGTCGCGCCGGGCGAACAACCGGGCTCGCGGACGAAGATCGACCGGCAATTCTCCGCCCAGGAGTCTCCCGCCACGACGGCTACGGCCTCGCTGGGCCAGACGGTCGTCGAAGGCAAGCCCCGCGGCGAGACGGACCGCGCGGGCATTTACGAAGCCTGGCCGATCACGACCAAGGGCGACATCGACGTGCGGCGGTGGGCCTTCAACGTCGATCCGGCCGAAGGGGACCTGGCCGCTGTTACCGCGGCCGATCTGACCAACAGCCTCGACCCCGTGAAGGTCAACTATCACCTGGCCGACCAGTATCAGCAGGAGGACGTGGCTTCGACCGGCTACAACCTCAGCACGCTGATTCTGTTCGGCTTGATCCTGCTCTTGATCGGCGAGCAGGTGCTGGCCTATTCCGCGAGCTACCACGTGCAACCCGGAGCCGTCCGCTGATGCAGAGACTGCTGATGCTGGCGGAGGCGTCCGCCACCATCCAATACAAGCTGGCCCGGCTGCAAACGCTCACCGAGTGGTGGCACTGGATGGTGCTGCTGACCTTGGCGCTGGCGATCGGGGCGTTCGTGGTCTGGATGTACCGCCGCGACAGCGTCGAGCTGCCGCGGAGCTTGGCGATTACGCTTTGCCTGCTGCGGCTGGTGGCGTTCGTGGGCATCCTGTTCTTCTTCTTCGGGCTGGAGAAGCGGGCCGAGCGGAACCTGGTGAAGAATTCGCGGGCGATCCTGCTCATCGATACCAGCCAGAGCATGGGCCTGCGCGACAGCGATTCGAGCAACGTGCCCGCGGCGATGATGCGGGTGGAACACGTGGCGGCGGAACTGGCCGGCGGCGCGTTCATCGAGAAGCTCCGCGAAAAGCACGACGTGATCGCTTACCGCTTCGACCAGGGGGACAACCCGATCGAAATCGCCACGTACCCGCGCAAGGCCACGAAGGCCGAGACGGCCGAGGCGCAGATTTCCGAGGAAGACCGCCTGCGGCAGATCGCGAGCCAGTCGCGATGGCTGGCTTATGTCGCGGCGGGGATTCTGGTGGCGTCGATCGTTGCGGGCCTGGTGTATTTGATCGGCGGGAGAAAGTGGTCCACTCGCTCCGCGAGTGGACAGACCGCTCGCGGAGCCAGAGGACTGCAGAAGGAGGAACCGACGAGCTGGGCGCTTTTGGTGTGCATGACGCTCTTGATCGCGGCGGCGGTGGTGATGGCGACCGCGAGCCTGCGCGGCTCCGAGGCGGGCCTGCTGGCGATTCTCGGCATCGAAGAGCCCAAGCCAAGCGCCGCGGCCGCAGCGCCGGAGAAGAAAGCTGAGCAAGTCGTGCCGCAGGTCGATTGGACGGAACAGCTCAAGCCCCGCGGAGCGCTGACGCGGATCGGCGACAACCTCAAATACCTGATCGATAAGGAACGGGGCGGGCCGATCGCCGCCGTGCTGCTCTTCACCGATGGCGGCAACAACGCCGGCAGCGACGTGAAGCTGGCGGCGACCGCCGCCGGCGACGCCACGATCCCGATCTACACCGTCGGCCTGGGATCGGACAAGCGGCCGGCCAACGTGCGTGTCGTCGATCTCGAAGCGCCCGAGCGGGTCTATCCGGGCGACAAGTTCACGCTCACGGGCTAC
>DASRJB010000042.1:0-5253 GCA_035649715.1 Pirellulaceae bacterium | reverse complement strand
CGGTAAGCCGTGCTTGCTCGGCGCTGCGCTGCCACCACCAGATCCCCAATCCGACGAGCAGAATGCACGCGGCCGCAAGCAGTGAATGCTCGATGTGCCGCAGCGTCCGTCCGCGACGCTGGGCATGTGACGTCTCGATTTCGGCCAGTTCTTGAGTGAGCTGCAGGGCACTGGCATACCGCTCCGCGGGCGACTTCCTCAGGCAACGCTCGCATACGCCGTACAGCGACTCCGCCAGGCCGCCGGCGGCGCTAGCCGGTTGGGGGAGCGGTGCGTGAAGCGTCGCTTCGTCGGTCTCCGCGGACGAGCCACGCTTGAACGCGGGGCTGCCTAACAGCATTTCAAAGAGCACGCAGCCGAACGAGAATATGTCGGTCCGCGCGTCCACGCTCTGCCCGTGGATCTGCTCAGGCGACATGTAGCCCGTCGTGCCCAAGCGCGATCCGGTCGCTGTCCCGTTTCCCGAAGCGGCGACGGGCGATGTGTCCGAACCAGCGGGCTCCGCCTGCATCTCCGCCAGTCGGGCCAGGCCGAAATCGAGAACCTTCGTCGGCCCGGCCGCGGTGAGAAAGATGTTCTTCGGCTTCAGATCGCGGTGGATGATCTGCTTCTCATGTGCGGTCGCCAGGGCCCGGGCCAGCGCGGAGGCAATGCCGAGCGCCTCGTCCGGCGGCAGCGGTCCCTCCTCCAGCCGGTCTGCCAAGGTCTGGCCCTCGAGGAATTCCATCGCGATGTAGGCCACCCCTTCATGCTCGGCCAGTTCGTGGACCGTCACGATGTGCGGGTGGTTCAGCGCGGCCAGTGCGCGGGCCTCGGTGCTGATGCGGGCCAGGGCCTCCGGACTCCAGCGGTAGCGGCGCAGCAATACCTTGATCGCCACTTCGCGGCCGAGCACCGCGTCGTTCGCGCGATAGAGTTCGCCCATGCCGCCGGCGTCCACAAAAGCCGTAATCGTGTATTTGGCAAACCGCTCGCCGCAGGCCAATTGCCGCGCGGCCGTCTGCGGATAGTCCGCGAGCCATTGCTCCAAGTACGGGGCAGCCGTGGGAAATCGACGGCGGTAATCGCTGGGCGAGATCGGCCTCCCGCGCTGCTTCAGATAGGCCAGCTCGATCGGCAGCAGCTCGAGCAGCGCGGCCGATTGCATTTCCGCGTCCAGCGGCGTCAGAAACTCATCCAGCCGCGGTGGCTCGCCGTTTTCGTCGCGCCAGGCCGCCTCAAACGCGTCGCAGACCTTGTCCAGGCGCTCGGCATCGGCCAGCGGCAGCGTGGTGAAGGGATCCGCAGCGGAATTGCTCATGGGGATTCCTCCGGCGACCAGCGGCGGCGGATGAGGGCCAATTTGCGCTCGATCGTCCGCGGAACGACGTTCAGCCGGCGGGCGATCTCGTCGGTCGTATGCCCGTCGAGCTTGGACAGGGCAATCTCCTTCAGGACCGGATCGCCCAGCGCGGCCAGCCGTTGGTCGAGCTCTTCGCGCACCTGGCAACTGAATTCGGGCGTCGGCTCTGCGCCGACGACCTGCTCCCAGCCGGGGCCGTCGTCGCGCTCGGGCAGGCCCAGCGCTGAATCTCCCCGCACCCGCCCGCCGCCGCGCCGCTGCCGCCGGGCGTGCTGCGTGGCATCCGCGGCTTTGCGGGCGGTGATTACGACCAGCAGCCGCCACAGGTCGTCGCGGTCATTCAGCCGCGGAAACCGCCCGCGCTCGACGCCCTTGCAGAAGCTGTCGATCGCACTCAGCGCTACATCCTCGCCATCGACAACGCGGCGGACGGGCGGCGGCAACTTGCGGGCGGCGAGCTCGACCAGCTGGGCGAAGTAGCGCTGCCACAGCCGCTGCGCCGCGTCGGCGTCGCCCGCGGCCAGGTCCAGCATCCAGTGGGAGATTGCTGAGTCAGAAGTCATCCACTTGCACTTGCGTACTTTTCCGAGGGCCATTCTAGCCGCAGCGCCCGCTGCGGGCCAATGGAATTTGCCGGTCTAGAGGCAGCCGGCCGCTCGCGGCTAGAATCCAAGGCATGCAGCGCCGCGTGATACCATTCCTGGTGGGGGCCGTGCTCCTCGTGTTCGGCTTCTTCTGCCTCAACTACACGAAGGCCGACACGGAGCAGCGGCACAAAGTGTTCGCCGCCCGAAACAACCTGCCGCCGCCGAGCCGGCCGATCTTCTATGGCGGCGCGCTCTCCCTGGCGCTGGGCGCGGGGCTGATCGGCTTCGCCGTCGGCCGGAATCCAGCAGCCGCCAGCCGCGCTTCGTAATGCCTCAACCGCTGAATTCGACGACGCGCTCGCTGGCGATGCCGCCGCAGCTTCCCGCCGTGCAGCTGAAGTCCGTGGGCCTGCACCCGCTGATCTACCGGAAGCGCCTGGCCCGCGTCGATCGCGAAGCAGCGCCGGGCGACCTGGTCCAGGTACAGGACGCTGCGGGCCAGCCCACCGGCTATGGGCTATTCAATCCCAAGTCCGAACTGTCGCTGCGGATGCTCAGCCTGGGCGAGCCGCCGGACGAAGCCTGGTGGCAGCGCCGCCTGGCCGACGCTGTCCGGTTGCGGCACGAAACACTGCGGCTGAACGAGGTGACCGACGCCTACCGCGTGGTGCATGCCGAAGGCGACGGCCTCTCCGGCATCGTGATCGACAAGCTGTGCAACGTTCTTTCGGCCGAGTGTTTTTCGGTGGGCATGTACCAGCGGGCGGAGGCGATTCTTGCGCTGCTTGCGCCGCTGTTGGGTACGCAGCACACTCTGATTCGCGGCGGGCCGGCGTCGCTGGCCCAGGAGGGTTTTGAGGGCGAGGCGGTCGCGTCGCCGCAGCTGCCCTCGCGGGTCACGATCCAGGAATTCGGCACGCGGTTCCGCGTCGATTTTTCAAGCGGGCACAAGACGGGATTCTTTTGCGACCAGCGCGACAACCGCAAGCTTCTGGCGAGCTTTTGCGGGGGCAAAACGGTGCTCGACTTGTGCTGCTATACCGGCGGCTTCGCGATCCAGGCCATGAGGCTGGGCGGAGCGAAAGAGGCGATCGGCGTCGATTTGGACGCCGAGCCCCTGGCACTGGCAAAGGAAAACGCCAATCTCAACCAGGTCCGCGTGCGATTCACGCAGGCCGACGCCTTTGCGTACATCCGAGACATGGCGGCCGGCGGCCGGCAATTCGACGTCGTCGTGCTGGATCCACCTAAGCTGGTCCGCTCGCGGGCCGAACTCGAGGAAGGCGCACGCAAGCACTTTGATTTGAATCGCCTCGCCATGCGGCTGGTCGCGCCGGGCGGCCTGATGGTGACGTGCACCTGTGCCGGACTCATCACCTCGGACGAGTTCCTGCGGATGATCTACGCTTCCGCCCGGCAGGCCGGCCCCGAGGTCTCGCCCGCCACCGCCGACCGCGGCGCACGCCACGCCGCGCGGCACGTGCAAATCCTGGCGAAGACCGGCGCTGCGGCCGACCATCCGATCGCCACCAATTGTCCCGAGGGCGAGTACCTGCAAGCGGTGTGGTTGCGGCTGCTGTAACTATTTCTCGGCCAAGAGCGTCTGGATCGCTGGCTCGATCTCTTCCGACTTGCCTTCCCACTTGTGCCGCAGCTTGCCTTGCCGGTCGTAGAGCCGGTATTGCGGCAGGGCCTCGACATCAAAATCGACCGCGGCATCCTGGCTCACGCCGTCGTACTTGCTGAGCAGATGGTCGAAATCAGCGCCTTGCTTCTTCAGGAATTCGCGAACCGCACCTTCATTCTCGAGCGAATCGAAGCTGACGGCGATCGTCGCCAGCCCTTGCCCCTTGTACTTCTTGCTCAGCTCGACCGTGTGCGGAAAGCCCTCGACGCACGGCCCGCACCAGGTCGCCCAGAAATCGACGAAGACCACTTCGCCCTTGTGCTTGTCGATGATGGCTTGCAGCGCCTTGGCGTCGCCTTGTGGCAGTTGAATCTCGCTAGCGCTCGCAACAGGCGTGGGCGATGAGCCCAGCGGCGCGTTGTAGTCGCAACCGGCCAGCGCGCTGGCGAGGCCGAGGACCGCGAATCTAATCCAAAAACGCATGGCGAATCCCCGGGGTGAAGGCGGGAACAAAAACGCCGCCTCGGCGCACTAGCGCGGAGGCGGCGGGCAATTTTTCAAGGCAGACGGGGCGGCTACTTGTTCTGGATGCCGCAGCCAAACGCCTTGCTGTTGGTGAACTCGACCTTTTTGCCGGCGAGCAGGGCATCGACGGCGTCCGAGACATACTGCTTCTTCGGGTTGTTCTGGGAGTCGTCGAACGAGCCGACGTAGGCGACCTTGCGGTCCTGGTCGAGCACGAAGATGTGCGGCGTCACGCGAGCGCCGTAGGCCGTGGCCGACTCGCCGGTCTTGTCATAGACGTAGGGGAAGTTGAAGCCCTTCTCTTCGGCCCGGGCCTTCATCACGGCGATGTCTTCGGTCTTCTTGTTGGCGTTCAGCGCGATGAACTTCACGCCCTTGCTGCCGTACTTCTTCTGGAACTCGATGAAGCGGTCTTCATAACCCACGGCCACCGGGCAGGCGTTGCAGGTGAAGCAAACGACGACGATCTTGTCCTTCATGTCGGCCAGGTTGTATTCCTTGCCGTCCGTTCCGATCAGGCCCTTCAGGTCCGGGGCCTTCGCGCCTACCTCCGCTTCGGCGGCATAAGCCGGGCCGCACAGCGCCACGACCGTCAGGGCCAAAAAAACACGACGCAGCATGGGGTTCCTCCGATATTCAGAACGATGGGGGACAACAGCGAAGCGGGAATTCGCCACGAGGCGACTCCGCGGGTTCAACTTGTACGAGGCGGGCAGGACCTGGTTCGCCCCTCGCCGCTCCTTTTTGTTCACGCAGAATCGCTACTAAGGAAAGGCGGGCTAGCAGAGGCAAGTAGGCAAACCGCTGGGGTTTTGCCGGTCAGGCCGATTTTAAGGATGGGCCGCGCGAAGTCAATCATTCCTGGTGGTGGCACCAGCTGCTATGGCCGATTTTCCCGGAAACTTCGCGCGCCAGGGGCTCCGCGGAGGGCGCAAAGCCTGCCGCGGTAATGCCTTGTGGCGAGCGTTTTGCAAATGCAATACGCTCTGCCAATGGGCGAAAGGAGAATTTCGATGAGCGGGACCCTTGGTTGGATCAGCCGGCGGCAGTTCCACGAACACGCCGCGGCGCTGCTGGCCGCCGGCGCGGCCTGCGCCAGCGCTGAGCAGCCATCGCCGGGCGCGATTCGCGGCGAGCCGACGGCGGAGAAAGTCGGTCAAGCGGTGCTGGCC
>DASRJB010000041.1:0-10592 GCA_035649715.1 Pirellulaceae bacterium | reverse complement strand
GCTGGGCATCGGCACGGCCCAGACGGCCCTGGCCTACGGGGCCGACGACATCGACGGCACCGTCCGCCACGAGTTGATCTATCACGACGCCGGGGCGACGACGCCGGAGCTGCTCACGACCGAACAAATCCGCCGGCTGATCGTCGAAGCCGGCCGCGAGCCGATCGAGCGCGACACCCTCTACCGGCGGATCGTCCGCGACCCGGCTCAGCCGGCCCGCTGGACCGTTGGCGAGGAATTGCTAGTCAGCGCCTAGCGACTTCTTTGGGCAGCGACTGCGCTCCTGCATAAGCGTTTGAGCCTCGGTTTTTCGCGCCGGCTGCGGGCATAAGCATTAGACGCAAGTGCTGTCGCAGCAAATGTTTGCGTCGCACGCCAGGCCAGTTTTTCGCCTTAGGACTATAAGGGTTAGAGAACGGCTGGCCCGCTTGGCGTCGGGCGAAATGGGTCAGGCCAAATTGGCAGCCGCTGCGCAAACAGCAAGAGCGGTGCAAATATTGTACCAAATGTTCACATTCTGGATTTCCGCGCCAAACTGCTACGCCAGGATCTTCGTGACCACGTTGCCGCTGACGTCGGTGAGCCGATAGTCGCGGCCGCCGTGGCGGTAGGTGAGGCGGGTGTGGTCGATGCCCAAGAGGTGCAGGATCGTGGCGTGAAAGTCGTGGACGTGGCACAGGTCGGCGGCGACGGTCGCGCCGATCGGGTCGGTCTGGCCGTAGGTGATGCCGCCCTTGATGCCGCCGCCGGCCAGCCAGGACGAGAAGCAGGCCCCGTGATGCCCGCGGCCCTTCACTCCGTCCTGGCCCGGCGTGCGGCCGAACTCGGTGGTCCAGACGACGAGCGTCTCGTCGAGCATTCCGCGGCGCTTCAGGTCGCGCACGAGGCCCGACAGCGGCCGGTCGATTGCCTTGGCCAGCGGCTCGTGCTGGGCCATGTCCTGGTGGGCATCCCAGTTGTCGGCGGCCCCGCGGTCGATCAGCTCGATCACCCGCACGCCCCGCTCGGCCAGCCGGCGGGCGACGAGGCACTGCCAGGCGAAGCTCTCGGTGTCCCCCCGTTTGAGGCCATACAGGCCGAGCGTCTCGTCCGATTCGCGGCTGATGTCGAAGGCTTCGGGCGCGGCGGCCTGCATGTGGAAGGCCGTCTCGAACGAGCGGATGCGGGCCGCCAGGTCCGAGTCGTTGCCGCTGGCGGCCAGGTGCTTCTTGTTGAGGGCTTCGGCGAGGTCCAGCTCCAATTCTTGCAAGCCGGCCTGTTTCGTCCGCCGGGCGAGATTCGGAATCGGATCGGCCCCGGGTACGACTCGCGTCCCCTGGTGATAGGCGGGCAGAAAATCGTTGCCCCACACCTGCCCGCCGCCATACGGAAAGTACGGCGCGAGCACGACGTAGCTGGGCAGGTTCTGATTCACGGTTCCCAGGCCGTAGCTCAGCCACGCGCCGAAGCTGGGCCGCGTGAAGAAGAACGAGCCGGTGTGCATCGCCAGCGTGGCCTGGTAATGCTCGTTGTCGTCGCTCTTCATGGAATTGATGACGCAGAGGTCGTCCAGGCAGTCGCGGACGTGCGGAAAGAGGTCGCTGACCCGCGTCCCGCACTCGCCGCCCGGCCGGAATTCCCACCGCGGCTTGACCAGCGGCTTCTGCTGATTGGAGAGTCCGCCGCCGGCCCCCGTGATTTTGCCGTCCGCCTTGAACAACTCCGGCTTGTAGTCGAACGTGTCCATGTGCGACACGCCGCCCGACGAGAACACGAAGATCACCCGCTTGGCCTTCGCCGGAAAGTGCGGCTGCTTGGGCGTCAGCGGATCGGCCGGCGGGGCGTCTGCGGCTGCCAGCTCCGAGAGAATGCCGGGCAAGAGCAGCGAGCCGCCGACGAGCGAGCGGAGGCAGGCGCGGCGCGAGAGGCGGAAGTGCGGTGAAGTAAACATCTGAGTCTAGTCGTAGCTTGTTGCGAGGATCTTCTTGGCGTACTTGCGGATTTCCTGTGAACTGTCCGACAACGCGCGCTTGAGCACGGGTACCGCCGTTCTCGCGTCGACGCCCAGTTCTTTCAAACCGCGCAAGGCCAGCCGCCGTATTCGCGAATCGCGGCTGTCGTATGCTCTTACAAAGACGCCACCAGCCGATTTAGCCCCCGGACCAAGTTCCACGAGGCCGAACATCGCGTACTTCAGTCGGTCTGCGTCTTTCGACATTTCAAGCAAGGGCGACACCGCCAGCTTCGGTTTTTTTAATGATACCGCGGCCAGGGCGATCGCTGCTGTGTTAAAGATGCGCTCGTCGGCGACGGTAAGCAACTTCGCAATCGAGCGAGCAGCACTGTGCGCTTCCGGTCCGATACAGAGGAAGGCCGATAGCGCACGCAGCACCAATGACGCATCGTGTGACTCGAGTACGCGAATCAGCGGCGGCACGACTTGCCTGGCCGTGCCCCTGTCCCACCGGGCTTTGAACAGCAACGCTCGGTCGTTTCGCTCAACGGAATGGAGAAGCGCCTTGTCAGTATTCGATTTCATCGATCACTTCGCGTACACGACATCGTCCGGCGCTCTCCCAAAGGCGAAGAGAGCAGATGCTCCACTTACGGAGTGGCTTGCAGCAGCCTCTTCATCGCCTCGGTGAGCACCTGCTCCACTTCGGGCGCGACGTTGCTCGCGCCGGGGCCGGTTTCGTAGCCGCCTTCGGGATAGGCGGCCGCGGTGCCGATGTAGCCGGGGCCGTAGTCGCCGTAGGCGGCGAGCGCGACGTGGAGATCGGGACGCATGGCCTTGGCGGCAAGCTGATATTCGACAAACAGCTCGCCCGGCAGGTGCAGGACGCGCGTGCTGCCCAGCCGCAAGCAGGCCACGTTGATCGCGTGGCCTGCCTGGCAGCGCCGCAGCCAGGCGAGCTGGTCGGCCTTGGCGATGTAACCCCGCGCGGGCTCCGTGCGGAGCGCTTGCAGCAGGTCCGCTTCCTTCAAATGCGGCGCGGGCGGCAAGCGGACGGGCACGGTTTGCCAGCCGACGTCGCCGGCCGCCAGCGGTTGCTTCTGCGTGGCTGCGAGCGCTCGCTGCATGCCGTCGGCCAGCCGCGTCGCGAGGATCAGGCGGTTTTCTTTCGCGCCGTCGTTGTACTTGCCCGCGCCGATATTGCCTCCCGCGCCGTTGAAGTGGACGTGGAGCGCCTCGGGCACGGCCTGCCCGCGCATCCAGCGGGCGATGCCGGGAAAGTCCGGGCTGGGCACGCCGGTGCGATAGTAGCTCTGCGGATGGCAGGCGTAGTAGCTGAGCGCCGCGAGCAGCTTCTCGCCGTTCCAGAACGAAACGAGGGAGACCTGCGGATCGATGACGCCTTCGGGCTCGGCCCGCAATGCGGGGTCGCGCGTCGCGGTGTATCTGGTCGCTCGCACCTTGCCGTCCGGCCCTTTGATGCGGCGGTTCGAGGCGACTTCCTTGACCTCGGCCGCGCCGAAGCCGCAGTGGGTGACCTCCTGTGCCGCAGGGAGCGCGGCCTTTAACGCCGCAGCCGCCCGCTGGATCACCTGACGGTGAAACGTGCCGTCGAAGCGGCCGTATTCGGCCAGGCCCAGCTCCCGCACTATCCGCTCGGCCGTGAAGTCGCAGCCGGGAGCGTCGTGCTGGTGCAGCGTGTGCACGGCCACGCGGTCGCGCGTCGTGCCGGCCGCTTCGGCCAGCCCGTCGCGAAAGGCGTCGTGCCCTTCGTTGGCGATGCCGATCCAGTCCACGGCGCAGAGCACGATCGGCTGCCCCGCGCCGAGCAGCACGATCCCGCGGCACCGCAGCGTCAATTCATCGAGCCGCTTCACGGGGTCGTAGGCCATCGCCGATCCGACCGGCGGCGTAGCATCGACGTCGAACGTCGCAATCCTGATCGCCGGGGCATCGGCGGCATGCGCGGCGAGACTCGCCATCGCCATCACGAGCAGGAGCGTCGCAGCGAGGTGGATTCGATGCATGGGCGTGGCCATCCAAGCTGAAGGAGTCCATTGGGTGGACTTGCACCCATCTTATTCCCTCGCTGGCGCGTCGGGTTAGTGTGTTTTGCCGACGGCTGAGATATTCTGCTTGGCAGTCGATCCAATCGTAATTGGAGGTCCACACATGTCCCCTGACGCCCTCTCGTCGCGACGACGCCTGCTCCTCGGATCACTGGCCGGTGCTACCGCCGGCTGGCTCGCCAGCCGCCTGCCCGCCGAGGATCGCCCCGCGATCACGCGGCCGCGGGCAACTTCCGGCGACACCGTGTCCGAGCCCGACTGGAACGAGCGGCTGACCATCACGGTCGGCCCGCAAGACGCCGACCTCGTGGGCACGACCGACAAAGTCCTGCAGGCAGCCGTCGATTACGTCGCGCGGCTCGGCGGCGGCACGGTGAAAATCCTGCCCGGCACGTATCGCCTGCGGAATTCCGTGTTTCTGGCGTCGAAGGTGCGATTGCTCGGCAGCGGTAGCGACAGCATTCTCATCAAGGAGCCGTCGGAGGTCGCCAAGCTGGCCGAAGACAGCGACTGGTTCGATCAAGAGATCACGCTCGAGGGCGGCGGCGGTTTTCGCGTGGGCGACGGCATCTGCCTGCGGACGAAAAAGCCGGACGGCGGCGGCCGCGACGTGCTCAAGCGGACGCTGGTGGCCAAGGACGGCAACCGCTTCAAGCTCGACCGGGCCCTGCGCGAGAATTTCTGGCTGATGGGCGGCGCGACCTGCGCGTCGCTGTTTCCGATCCTCAGCGGCGAGAACATCGCCGACCTGGCGATCGAGAACCTCGCCCTGGACGGCAACAAGGAGCGGAACGAGAACCTCGACGGCAACTACGCCGGCTGCATCTTCCTGCAGGATTGCAGCCGCGTGGCGATCCGCGGCGTGGAGGCCCGCAACTACAACGGCGACGGCGTGAGCTGGCAAGTCTGCCACGACGTGACGGTCGAGAATTGCCACTCGCACGATCACGCGGGGCTCGGGCTGCACCCCGGTTCGGGCTCGCAGCGGCCGACGATCAAGAGCAACCGGCTGGAGCGGAACGACATCGGCCTGTTCTTCTGCTGGGGCGTGAAGTACGGCCTGGCGCAGGGCAACCAGATCTCCGACAACCGCAGTTACGGCGTCTCGATCGGCCACCGCGACACCGAGAACCTGATCGTCGATAACGACGTGGTCCGCAGCGGCAAGGTGGGCGTCCTCTTCCGGCCCGAACGCGGCAAGGATTTCGCGCCGCACCGCAACCGCGTTGAGCGGAACCGCATCGTCGATAGCGGCCCGGAGTCCGGCACGGCCGTTGATGTGCAGGGCGAAACGCAGGAGGTCGCGATCGTCGGCAACGACATCCGCGAGTCGCGAGGGGCCGCCCAGCGGATCGGCATCCGCCTCGGCAAGTCCACGAAGCAGATCAAGGTGGAAGAAAACCGCTTCGCAGGCCTGATGAAGGAAGTCGAGGACCTGCGGTAGCCGAGCCCATGAAACCGCTCCTTGCGATCGCCCTGGCAGCTGCACTCGCCGCCGGCCGTTTGCCAGCCGCCGAGGCGCGGCCGAACATCCTCTGGTTGATCGGCGAGAACCTGTCGCACGACCTGGGCTGCTATGGCGCGAAGAACGTCCGCACGCCGCACTTGGACCGCCTGGCGGCGGAAGGCGTCCGCTACACGCGCGTCTTTGCCACCAACCCGGCCTGCGCCCCGAGCCGTTCCGCGTTCTTCACCGGCATGTATCAGACGTCGATCGACGTGCATGCCATGCGCTCGCATCGCAGTGACGACTTTCGCCTGCCCGCCGGCGTGCGGCCGCTGACGCACCGGCTGCGCGAGGCGGGATACTTCACGGCCAACCTCAAGACCATCGGCAGCCTGGCGATTGGCACGGGCAAGCTCGATCTGAATTTCGTGAACGAAGGCCCGCTCTACGACGAGGCCGCGGGCGACTGGTCTGTGCTGGCCGCGCGGCAGCCCTTCTTCGCCGTCGTGAACTCGCACGAAGCGGAGTACGACATCTACGACCGCCGCTCGGCGGAAAAGCCGCGCGTCGAATGGGTCGGCGAGCGCGAGCACGAGCCGATCGCCACCGAGGGCAACGTCACGCCGCCCCCGTACTATCCCGATCATCCCGTCGTGCGGCAGGAATGGGCCCGCTACCTCAACTCGGTCTCGGGAATGGATCGCCGCATCGGCTGGGTGCTCGAACGGTTGCGGGCCGACGGCCTGGCGGACAGCACGGTGGTGATCTTCTTCGGCGACAACGGCCGGCTGGAGCCGCGCGGCATCCATTGGTGCTACGACTGCGGGCTGCGCGTGCCGCTGATTATTCGCTGGCCCCCGAACTTCCCCGCGCCGCCGCAGCTGCGGCCGGGATCGGTAGACGAGCGGATCATCAGCCTCGTCGATCTGACGGCCACGACGCTTTGGGTCGCGGGCCTGCCGCAGCCGCCGCTGATGCAGGGCCGCCCCTTCCTGGGTTCCGACGCCGCGCCCGATCGCCCATTCGCGTTCGCGGCCCGCGATCGCATCGATGAGACCGTCCAGCGGATCCGCTCGGTCCACGACGCCCGGTTCCATTACATTCGCACCTACACGGCCGGACCGACGTTTGCATCGCTGAACCGCTACAAGGAAAAGTGCTTTCCGATCCTGCCGCTGATGCGCCAGCTGCACGCCGCCGGAAAGCTCTCCGGGCCGCCTGCTGCGCTGCTGGAGCTGCGCGGCCCGTGCGAGGAGCTGTTCGAGCTGGCGAGCGACCCGCATGAAATCCACAACCTCGCCGGCTCGGCCGTCCCCGAACACCGCGAAGCGCTCGTGCGGCTGCGTGCCGCGCTGGACGCCTGGATTGCGGAAACGGGCGATACCGGCCAGCGGCCCGAACCGGCGCAAGTCGTCGCGCCCTTCGAGCGTGAAATGCACGACTGGTTTGGCACGCCCGCGTGGCATCGAATCCCAGCAGCACCGTAAATCGTCGCCAGGAGCCAACGCATGAACGGCAAGACCCTCAAAGAGAAGCTGGTCCGCGGCGAGACCGTGTTCGGCACGTTCTTTCAGCACGCGGTGACGCCGGCGATCGTCGATTTCCTGCCCGAGGGCGCGCTCGACTTCGTGATCGTCAGCGCGGAGCACAACGCTCTGGAGCTGGCTGAGTTTCTGCCGATCCGCTACGCCCTGGCGTCGAAGGGGATCGCCTGCCTGGCGCGAATTCACAGCCGCGAGCCGGACGACGTCTCGAAGGCCTGCGATTCGTTCGACGGCGTGGTCGTGCCATACGTCGAGGACGTCGAGCACGCCAAGCGGCTGGCGGCGGCCGCCGTCTATCGGCCGCTGAAAGGCAAGGCGCTGGCAACGGTGCTGGCCGGCGGCGCGTGGCCCAGCGACAAGACCCGGCAGTACGTCACCGAAGTAAAGTGCGCGGGTACGATCTTCGTCCCGATGATCGAATCGGTGCTGGCCGTGCAGAACCTGGATGCGATTTGCTCGATCCCCGGCGTCAGCGCCGTGTTCGTCGGACCGAACGACCTGACCACCAACATGGGCATCCCCAACGAATACGATCACGCCGATCTGGTCGCCACGCTGAAGACGGTCATCGACACCGCCGACCGCCACCACGTCGCCGCCGGCTGCTGGTTCGGCAAGCTCGAGCAGATGCAGCGGACGATCCGCCAGGGGGCGCGGTTCAACGTCTTCTCGAACGATTCGTCGCTGCTTCAGGAGGCGATGCAGGCGTCGTTTTCCGTGCTCCGCAAAAAGTGAAAACTAAGTGCATCGCAAGCAAGTCCATTGGCATGTCTCGGCGTTGTCAATGCTTGGGCGAATTCCCGAGCATTTCCAGCAGCGGCCGGAACTGCCCGGCGTAGCTGCTCATCAAGGCAGCCGGCAGGCGGATCGCCAGCGGCTGCGAGCGGCCGTTGGTTTGCCACTGGCCGCCGGTCAGCCGGCAGCTGCTGCCCAACAGCTGCCGGGCCTGCTCGGCGTGCACGTCGCGCGGCGTGCCACGCCAAATCACCTGCGGCTGCTCGGCGGCTGCGAACAGAATCAGCCGTTGATCGACGCCCAGCAGCCACAATTCGCCGCCGGCAACGGTCTCCGGGCGTCCGCCGTCGGGCCACTCCAAGGTCGCGGGACCGAGCAGCAGTCGGGCCGGCTCGGCCGGATCGACGAGCAGGTCCAGCGCCGCCCGCGCCACCTGCGGCGGAATCTTCCGGGCGGGATCGCCGATCATCCGCTGGGCCAGCCGCGCGGCGTAGTGCTTCTCGGCCAGGGCGTGCATCTTCTTCGGCGGCCGGCGGAGGTAGGCCGCGACATCGGCCAGCGTCTCTTCGATTCCCGCTCCGCGCGGCGGCACGGCGGCATGCAGCGCCGCCAGGTCGTCCAGGTACTTCTCGACCAGGTCGCCGTCGGGATCGAGGTCGGCGTGCTCGAAGAAATACGATGCCCCGGCCGCCAGTTCCTCCAACAATTTCGGCCGCTCCTCGGCCGGCAACTGGGCCAGCACCGTCGATTCCGCCAGCAGCTTGACCGCCTCGGGCGGCTCCAGCTGCTTGATCGAAACCAGAAAGCTGGCCAGGGACCGCACCGCATCGACGATCTGGTCCCGCACGGTGGCTGGCGAAACCTTGAGCGACACCGACAGCTTCACGCCCAGCCGCTCTTCGGCCGCCGACTTCCACTGCGCGACGCGGTCGGCCGATTTGCCGTGAATGAACGCCTCCAGAAACCGCTCCAGCCGCGTGGCCGCCGCCCGCCGCTCTTCCATCGAGAGCACTTTGGCCGGCGAATACTGCTCGGGGTGAGCGCTCTTGCGGCCTGCCAGGCAGCGATAGAGAAACGCCCGGTCGTATTCGCTGCGGAGCTGCAGCGTGCCGACCTCGCGGAGGGCGTGGGCCAGGCTGTCGCGCGAGAGCGGGAACTGGCTGACCAACTCGGTCAGCTCCGCGGCGTAAATCCAGTTCGCGTCGCGGTGGCGAATGTCGCCGCCATAGATCCCTGCGACTTCGTAGCCGATCACGCGGACGAGGCTGCTGAGCAGCTCCAGCGCCTGCCGGTTGATCACGTGCTGGGCGATTGCCTGGGCGCCGCGCGTGCCCAGCGAGCTGACGAACCACCAGGCCCCCAGCGTGATCGGGTTGGCCCCCAATGCGAAGCGGCCCAGGTAATACGCCGTGTTCACATACGGCCAATAGGGCTCGGCCGACTTGTACATCCGCCACGCCGAAACCGCGTTGCGGACATAGCCGTACAGCGTGTTCAGGCTCGCCCCCTGAATGTTCACCGGCAGCTCGTCGAGCACGACCAGCAGCTGCAAGCTCGCCCGGCTGATCCCCCGCAGCACCCGCGGCAGGCTCGCCTCCAAGAGCGGCTGCTCGATGGTGGGCTGATAGATGCGGGCCACGCGGAGCACCAGCGCCAGCACGTCGTCGCGGATCACCGGCAGCAGCACCTGGCCCTGCGGGGCGTACTTGTTCTGCAGGATGCGGTCGTAGAGCGATTTCGTTTCGGCTTTCAGCAGCTCCTGCAGCTCGCGGTCCTTGCGGGCCAGTGCCGCCAGCTCGGCATCACTGGCGGCAGCCGGCTGCGACAACTCCGTCGGCTGCGGGAACTCCATCCACTCGTGGTAAGTCACCAGGCGATCGGCCAGCGCCTGCTCGCGTTTGTCGAGCCGGCTGGCCTGCGACTGAAGCTCGTCCTCGACCGTGCGGCGGAGGACTTCCAACTGGCTCCGCTGCTCGTTCAGCCGGTCCTCTTCGGCGGCCAGACGGCGGCGGAACTGGTCCAGCTCGACCTCCACCAGGCCGAGCTTGCGGCGAAAGAGCAGGGTCGCCCCCGCAGCCGCGGCACACCCGGCATAGATCAGCGCCTGCCACCAGCCGAGCGCGGCGTGGTTGGCGGCTGCGGCCGCGCAGACCGCCAGTACCCCAGAGATTACTAGCCCGATCGGGAGGTAGTGCCAACGATGCGCCATGGTGATAGCAGCCGTCGGCGTGGAAAGCCGCCGGCACAAATTGTACTTCGCTCTTCGGCCTGGGAATTGCCGGGTTTGGGTAGGCCGAGGAAGGCTTCACTCCGCGTTTTCCCCAGAATTTCCCTATTCTTTCTGCTTGGAAACGCGGCCGCGGGCGATTATCCTGATGGTGCGCAACGAATTGGGGCCGGCAAACTCTGTCAGTTCGTTGCTTCGGGCGAAATCTGTCTGATTGCATGGAGTCGTTCTCATGAGTAGCAAGCTCTCCTATTTACTGGTGCTCTTCGCCCTGGCCGGCGCTGTTCCACTGACCGCCATGGCCGCGGGTCCCGCGTCCAAGTCCAAAGAGCCGGCTAACAGCGTCGGTCTGTTCGAAGGCATGGATGCGGGGAACATCGAAGTCAAGATCATTCCCAAGGACGACAAGGAAGGGACGATCACGATCAAGAACAAGACCGACAAGCCGCTCACGATCAAGCTGCCGGAGGCCTTTGCCGGGGTTCCCGTGCTGGCTCAAGGCCTGCTCGGCGGCGGCAACGCCGGCGGCGGAAATAACAACAACGGCGGCGGCGGCAATCAGGGCGTCGGCGGCGGCATGATGGGCGGCATGGGCGGCGGCGGCATGATGGGTGGCGGCGGCTTCTTCAATGTCGAG
>DASRJB010000040.1:0-3251 GCA_035649715.1 Pirellulaceae bacterium | reverse complement strand
GGAACCGGCCGTCCCGCAGCCGTCCAGGGCGCCGCTCATCATCGAGCGGCCAGCGGCGCCCATGGCCGTTGAACCGCCTGCGGCCAAAGAGCCGACTCCTGATCCGCCAGAGCCGCCGCCGCCGCCAGCCACTCCACCATCGCCGCCGGAAAATGCGACGCCGGAGCTGGAAGCAGGATGGCTGACGATCGTCAATCCGCCGGATACGGGCGGCCCGGTGCACCTGACCGTGGAGGGAGTCGTCTATCGCCTCGCGCCGGGTGAGTATTGCCAGGTCGCCGCCGGCGGCGCGCGGCGCGTCGCGTATCACCAGGGAGACGACTTCGGCTACGCCCGTCACGACCTCGCCCGCGGCACGCACGCCTTCGAGATCGGCAACACCGGCTGGACGCTCAAGCCCCTCACACCGGCCGCCGCCCGTCAGCTGGTGGAGCACTGCCGGCTGCGAACAGCGGAAAGGGAGTAGTGCAGACTGCACTGGCCCAAGCGCCAGAGTCGCCTAGAATCGGATAGCGGCGGGGCGAAAGGATTGATCGCCAAGACCAGGAGGCGTCCTGTATGTGCGGCATCGTAGGTTACGTCGGACCGCGCCGGGCAGACGAGATTCTGCTGGAGGGCCTCCGCCGGCTGGAGTATCGCGGCTACGACAGCGCTGGGCTGGCCACGCTCACGCCGGACGGGCAGTTTCACGTCGCCAAATCGGTCGGCCGGATCGACGCGCTGGCCGAGAAGATCGCCGCCGCGCCGCTGGCCGGCACGACCGGCATCGGCCACACGCGGTGGGCCACCCACGGCGCTCCGACCGAAGCCAACGCCCACCCGCATTTTGGCGTAGCCCGCGACTCCGTCGCGGGCAGCCCTGCTGTTGTGGCATGGTCTCCCGACCATGCCACCGGCGCGACCGCAGGTCTCCAAAAGGTGCGGGGTCAGGAGACCCTCGCACAACCGGCGGCTCTGCGTGACGCCAGCATCTCGCGGAGCGAGATGCCTACTTTGGCCCTGGCCCACAACGGCGTGATCGAGAACTACCTGCCGCTCAAGGAAAAGCTGCTCGCGGAAGGCTACCAGTTCAGCAGCTCGACCGACACCGAAGTCATCGCCCACCTGATCGTCCGCAGCCTGGCGAAGATGGAGGCCCGGCGAAGCGAGTTCCCGGCCGATGAGCCGTATGCGGTCGTGCTCGCGGCGGTGACGCACGCTCTTGGCAAGCTTCGCGGCACTTATGGCCTGGTGATTCTGTTCCGCGAGCACCCGGAGCTGATCGTCGCCGCCCGGCAGGGCAGCCCGCTGGTCGTCGGCGTCGGGCAGGGCGAGCACTTCGTCGCCAGCGACGCTTCGCCGCTCGCCGGACGGACCGGGAAGATCGTTTACCTGGCCGACCATCAAATCGCCCTCGTCACGGCCGATTCCCTCGAGGTCCGGCACCGCGAGCACGGCCGGATCGAGCATCTGGTTCACGACCTGGCGGCCAGCGAGACCGACGTCGATCTCGGCGGCTACCCGCACTACATGCTCAAGGAGATCTTCGAGCAGCCCGAGGCGATCGAGAACGCACTCCGCGGACGCCTGAACGACCAGCATGCCACCGCGGTGTTCGGCGGCCTGAATCTCACGCCCCAGCAGCTCCGCGGAGCCAGCCGCATTTTGCTCACGGCCTGCGGGACGAGCTGGCACGCGGCCCTCGTCGGCGAATACCTGATCGAAGAGCTGGCCCGCATTCCGGTCGAGGTCGAATACGCCAGCGAGCTGCGATACCGCAATCCGCCGCTCGAGCCGGGCACGCTGCTGTTCGCCATCACCCAGAGCGGCGAAACGGCCGACACGCTGGCCGCCCTCCGCGAGATCAAGCGCAAGGGCCATCCCACGCTGGCCCTGTGCAACGTCGTCGGCAGCACCATCGCCCAGGAAGCCGACGGCGGCGTTTACCTGCACGCCGGCCCCGAAATCGGCGTCGCTTCGACCAAGGCCTATGCCTCGCAGGTCTTCACGCTGGCGATGCTCGCTCTGTACTTCGGCCGGCTGCGGCACCTCAGCTTCGAGGCCGGCCAGCGGATCATCGCCCAGCTCCGCCAGCTGCCCGACCGGCTGCGGCAGACGCTCGACGTGCACGCGGCCGTCCGGCGGATCGCCGCGAAGTACTGCCACGCGACGAACTTCCTCTATCTCGGCCGCCAGTACAACTTCCCGACCGCCCTGGAAGGGGCGCTCAAGCTCAAGGAGATCAGCTACATCCACGCCGAGGGGTATCCCGCCGCCGAGATGAAGCACGGCCCGATCGCCCTGGTGGACGAGCACACGCCCAGCGTGTTCATCATGCCGCAGGGGTCGGTGTACGACAAAGTCATGTCGAACCTGGAGGAGATCAAGGCCCGCGGCGGCCCGGTAATCGCCATCGCCCCCGAAGGGGACCGCGCCGTGGCCCGCCTGGCCGACGACGTGATCTACGTTCCCCGGGTCGAAGAGTTTCTCTCACCGCTGGTGAACATCATCCCGCTGCAGCTGCTCGCCTATCACATCGCCATCCTCCGCGGCTGCGACGTGGATCGGCCGCGGAACCTGGCCAAGAGCGTGACGGTGGAGTGAGTGGTGGGGCGGTCGCCTCTGGCTGCAGACCACAATGTTCGCCGCATGGACAGGCTCTGTGGCGAAAAATTCCGGCTCACTTTCGCGAAAACTCAGGGGTTTTTCACACATTGACTGGCGAATAAATCGCCAAAGAGGCGCGATTCCTCGGGAACTGGCGAAAAACTCATTCGTTTTGGCGGCAAGTCGAGTCCCTGCTAACACTTGCGACAAAAACCGCGTGGCGAACAATTCGCCACCATTCCGTCCCGACCGTGCCACCCAGTGTGAGTGCCAGAGTCGCAGCGCGGGTGAGGCCTTCGGAGACCCGCGCCGAATCACTGTGGTGAAACATCCTGGACACATTCGGCAGAAACTCCGCGACTTTCCCGCTTTGGCTCCGGATTGATTCACCAACGAGCCGCGATAGCTGGGTAAGAATAGCCGCGGATGAACGCGGATGACACGGATCAGACAGAGCTATTTCCGATCCGTTTTATCCGCGTCCATCCGCGGCTACATTTCCGAACCGGCGAGCAGGCGGGCTGGCGGCGAGACACAACGTGGACATGATTATACACCAGGTTCGGCGGGATAGCCGGCCTGGAGGGCGAAAGATTGCCCGAGCTGGACAACGCAAAACCCGACGCGGCAAGAGTTTGGAACAATCTTGCGAAAAATCCACACGC
>DASRJB010000039.1:0-20217 GCA_035649715.1 Pirellulaceae bacterium | reverse complement strand
CCCCCTGCGGCGTGCGGCCGAATTCGCCGCCCCAGACCACGAGCGTCTCATCGAGCAGACCCCGCCGCTTCAAGTCGCGGACCAGGGCCGCCGCCGGCTGATCGGTCTGCTTGCAGATCGCGTCGAGCGATTCGCCAAGCTCGGTGCCCTTGTTGCCGTGGTGGTCCCAGTCGGTGTGATAGAGCTGCACGAACCGCACGCCCCGCTCGACCAGCCGGCGGGCCAACAGGCAGTTCATCGCGAACGATGGCTTGCCGGCTTCGGCCCCGTAGAGGGCCAGCGTCTCGGCCGATTCGCCCGACAGGTCCATCAGCTCCGGGCTGCTGGATTGCATGCGAAAGGCCATTTCGTAGGCGGCGATCCGCGTGGCGATCTCGCCGTCGCCGGTGTCGGCCAGCCGCAGGCGGTTGAACTCGTTGACCGACTCGATGAACCGCCGCTGATCGTCCGGGCTGGTGCCTTCCGGGCTGGCCAGATTGAGGATCGGCGCGCCGGTGCTGCGGAAGGGAACGCCCTGATAAGTCGTCGGCAGAAAGCCGCTGCCCCAGTTCGGCGCACCGCCCCGCGGCCCGCGGGGGCCGGACTGCAGCACGACGAAACCGGGCAGGTCGCGCGACAGGCTGCCGATGCCGTAAGTGATCCAGGCTCCCATGCTCGGCCGGCCGAACAGCGGCGAGCCCGTATTGAGGAAGAACTTGGCCGGGCCGTGGTTGAAGACGTCGGTCTTCACCGCCCGCAGCGTGCAAATGTCATCGGCGACGCCGGCCAGGTGCGGCAGGCACTCAGAGATCGTCTGCCCGCTTTCGCCGTATTGGGCGAACGTGCGCTTCGTGCCGAGCAGCTTGGCATCCTGCTTGATGAACGCAAACCGCTTGGTCTTCACGAACGACTCGGGAATCACCTGCCCATCCAGCTTTTGCAAGTCCGGCTTGGGCTCAAACATTTCCAGCTGGCTAGGGCCCCCGGCCATGAACAGGAAGATCACGCTCTTGGCCCGCGGCGCGAAATGGGGCGGCCGCGCGGCCAGGGGGTCAGATGCTTCCGCCGCCCTGCTCCGCTCTCCCGCCACGAGCGATCCCAGCGCCATCGCGCCCAGGCCCACGCGGCACTGCTGGAAGAAGTGCCGGCGAGCGCTTAGCAAAGCGGAATTCGGAATACGGAGTGCGGAGTTCTGCATGCGTCTATTCGCGCGTGATCGTCTCATCCAAGTTTAGCAGCACGCGGCAAATGCGGGTCCAGGCAGCAGCCGGATCGCTGGGGGTGCTCGTCGTCTCGCGCTCCACAAGGCGGCCCAGCAGTTCCGCTTCGGCGGCCGTTGGCTCGCGGGACAGACAGAGGCGGAACGCCAGGTTCGCGCGCGATGACGGATCGGCCGTTGCGGTGCAAACTCGCTCGGCCAAGGCCGCCGCGCACTCGTAAAACGCCTGGTCGTTGGCCAGCGTCAGCGACTGGAGCGGCGTGTTGCTGCGGAGGCGGCGGGTGCAGGTCACGTTGGCCGCCGGCGCGTCGAAGGCCATCAGCATCGGATAGGGGCTCGAGCGCCAGAAATGCGTGTACATGCCCCGGCGATACCGGTCGCCGCCCTTGGCCGCCAGCCACGGCTTGGGATCCTGCGTGAAGTCGAACACACCTTCCGGCTGCGGCGGAAACACGCTCGCCCCGCCGAGCTGCGTCGTCAGCAGGCCCGCCGCCGACAGGGCCACGTCGCGGATGATCTCGGCGTCCAGCCGCAGGCGGGCCTGCCGCGCGAGCAGCTTGTTCTGTGGATCGCGGCTGCTCAGATCGCTCCGCACGGCCGACGACTGGCGATAGACGTTACTCGTGACGATCCGCCTGTGAAGTGCTTTCGAATCCCAGCCGCGGCTGAACTCGACCGCCAGCCAGTCGAGGAGCTCGGGATGCGTCGGTGGCGTGCCCTGTGTGCCAAAGTCGTCCTCGGTTTCGACCAGGCCGCGGCCGAAGAACTGGAGCCAATCGCGATTCACGACAACTCGCGGCGTGAGCGGGTTTTCGGCCGAGACGAGCCAGCGGGCAAAGTCCAGCCGCGTGGCCCGCTCGCCGCTGGATTGCAGCGGCGGCAGCACTGCGGGCACGCCGCCGGTCACATCCGGCCCACGGTCGAGGAAATCGCCCCGCTTATGGACGAACGTTTCCCGCGGCTCCTTGCGTTCTCGGAGGATCATCGTCGTTGGAATCTTGGGCTCGACTTCGCGCAGCTCGAATACCTCCTGCAGGAGCGGAAACTGCTCGCGGGCGACGTCGGCCTGCCGGAAATACTCCTCGATGAGCTGGCGGTTCTTCTCGTCGCGTTTCTCAAACTTCATGTCGTAAGCGACTTGCACAGGGCCGGGCAGGCGGGCCCGCTGCTGCGGCGTCACGGTCGCCTCCCAGGCCCGCTGCGCGGCTTCCAGGTCGGGCCGCTCTTCCTCCAGGCGCAGTTCCAGCTGCTTGATCTGGCCGCGAATCTCGTCGCGGAGCGCGAGCTCCCCTCGCTCGCGCTGCAATGACGACGGGGCTTCGATCGTCGGCTCGTCGCAGTTATTCAGCAGGGCAAACAGCTGGTAGTACTCGACCTGCGACAGCGGATCGTACTTGTGCGTGTGGCAGCGGGCGCAGCCGACGGTCAGCCCCAGCCAGACGGACCCGGTTGTGTTGACGCGATCGACGACCGCCTCGACGCGGAACTGCTCGGGATCGGTGCCACCTTCCTCGTTGAACAGCGTATTGCGGTGAAACCCGGTCGCCACGAGCTGCTCCTGCGTGGCCGCGGGCAGCATGTCCCCCGCCAGCTGCTCGATCGTGAACTCGTCGAACGGCTGATTGCGGTTGATCGCGGCGATGACCCACTCGCGGTACTTCCAGATCTGCCGTCCGAAGTCGCGCGTGTAACCGTTGCTGTCGGCATAGCGGGCTAGGTCGAGCCAGTGGCGGCCCCAGCGCTCGCCGTAGTGAGGCGAAGCCAGCAGCTGATCAACAACCCGCTCGTAGGCATCGGGCCGCTCGTCGTTCACGAACGCATCAACGGCATCCGGTGCGGGCGGCAGGCCGATCAGGTCGAGATAGGCCCGGCGGATAAGCGTCGGCCGGCCGGCCGGTGGCGATGGTGCGAGACCTTCCTTTTCGAGGCGCGCGAGCAGAAACGCATCGATTGCTCCTGCAGGCCACGCGGCCTGACGGAGAAGTGGCTGACTCGGCCGCACGAGCCGCTGGAACGACCAGTGTTTGCTCTTGGTCGCGGCGACCGCCTCACTGGAGAACGTCGCCCCCTCGTCGATCCACCGTCGGATGAGTGCGAGCTCCGCCTCGGTCAGCGGCTCGCCCTTGGGCGGCATCTTGGAGACGAGGTCCGTTTTTCCCGTCACCGCCAGGATCATCAGGCTCTCAGCCGACTTGCGGGCGACGACCGCCGGGCCGTTGTCTCCTCCCTTCAGTATCGTCCGCCCCGCATCCAGCCGCAGGCCGTTTTCCCGTTTCTCCGGCCCGTGGCAGCGGACGCACTTCGCCGCCAGCACCGGCTGCACTTCGCGGCCGAAATCCACTTCCGCGGCAGCCGCGTTGGCAGCAGCGAGCGCGAGGGCGGCCGTCGCAAGTAGGCTCAGGCAACGATACATCGGCGGGAGGCAGTCGGCGGGAGGAAGTGCACCGCCACATTTTGCGGCGGCCAGGCCTGATCCCATAGTATCAACCGCTCCGCCGACTTCGGCAACTGATTTCACTGCGTCCCAGACGACAGCACCGACAGCCGGCCAAAGTAGAATGGCATCATGCCCGCCGTCGCTCCGTCCCCCCCTCTCTACGCCGCTCCCTCCGGCCTCATTCGCCGCGTCGCCGTCATCGGCGGAGGCATTTCCGGCCTCGCGGCGGCTCACCGCCTGACCGAGCTTTCGCCGCAGTCGCACGTGACCCTCTTTGAAGCCGGCGAGCGGCTGGGCGGCGCGCTGCAATCCGTTCGGCGCGACGGCTGGCTGATCGAACGCTCGGCGGACATGTTCATCACCCGCGAGCCGGAGGCAGTGGACCTTTGCCGTCGCATCGGCCTCGCCGATGAACTAATCGGCACGAATACGCAGCATCGCCGCTCGTGGGTCGTTCGCCGGGGGAAGCTGGTGCCGATCCCCGAGGGCTTCACGCTGATGAGCCCTGCCAAAATCTGGCCGATTCTCACGACGCCGCTCTTGAGCCCGCTCGGCAAGCTGCGACTGGCCGCCGAGTATTTGACGCCCCGCCGCGCGGACACCAGCGACGAAAGCCTGGAGTCGTTCGTCTGCCGCCGCTTCGGCCGCGAAGCGTTCGAGCGACTGATTCAGCCGCTGATCGGCGGCATTTACACGGCCGACCCCGCGCAGCTCAGCATGGCGGCGACGCTGCCGCAGTTTGTGGCGATGGAGCGGAAACATGGGAGCTTGATTCGCGGGATGAGGGCGGGAGTCGGGAGTCGGGAGTCGGGAGTCGGGAGTCGGGAATTGGCGAGCGGTGGGCGTCAGCCCGCTGAGGACGCGGCGAGCGGCGCTCGCTACGGATTGTTTGTTGCGCCGCGGCTGGGGATGCAGCAGCTGGTGGAGGCGATTGCGGCAAAGCTGCCGACGGGGTGCGTGCGGCTGAGTTGTCTGGTGGTGCGAATTGAGCCGCATCGGGTCGCTGACGGCCCCCGCTCGCCATGCTGGCGAGTGTCGCTCGGCGGCGGAGGCGCGGAGGAGTTTGATGATCTGATCCTCGCTGCTCCGGGAGCCGCCAGTGCGCGTCTGCTGGCCGGCGTCGATGACGAGCTGTCAGCGCTGATCGGGCGGATTCCGCATGCGGGTTGCTCGATCGCGGTGCTGGGTATCCGCAAGGAACAGGCGTCGCATCCGCTCGATGGCTTTGGGTTTGTCGTGCCGGCGATCGAGAACCGGCGGATCATCGCGGGCAGCCTGGCCAGCGTAAAGTTTGCCGGGCGAGCCCCGGATGGCAAAGTGCTCCTCCGCGTGTTCGTGGGCGGAGCGCTCCAGCCGGAGCTGGGGCAATTGCCCGAGGAGGAGATTCGCCGACTGGTGCTTGAAGAGCTGCGGGAGCTGATCGGCCTGTCGGGCGAGCCGGAATTCTTCGAGGTCATCCGCTGGCAAGGGATGATGCCGCAGTATCACGTGGGGCATCTGGACCTGGTCTCGCAGATCGAAGCCCGCTCCGCGGCGATTCCGCATTTCGCTCTGGCCGGCAACGCCTATCGCGGCGTCGGCATCCCGCTCTGCATCCGCAGCGGAGAAGCGGCGGCGGCGCGGATTGTGACAGGATCGGGAGTCAGGGGTCGGGAGTCAACCGACCACCGACCGACTGACTGACCGAACTGTCTATCCGACGAGGTCGAGCTGGCCGCCGCAGGCGCCGGAGGGATCCTTCGCCACAGGCGCGGCGAGCGGACCGGCCGGCGGCGATTCGGCCGGCGGCTTCTGCTGAGGCGGCCGCTCCCAGAGCCGGCGGCCGTCAGCGTCGCGGTCGGCCGCCTCGGAGTCCTCCGAGGTCTGCCCGATGCCGGCCGCCAGCTCGGCTTGTTCCGCGGCGTCGGCGGAGCGCGTTTGCTCGGTTGTTGCCTGCTGAGTCTTGTCGGCTTCGGCCGCGCGCTGCGACACGGGCGTCGCTGCCAGGCCGCCGACAATGCCGAGGGAGCCGATGCTCATACCAGAGGTCCTCTGACGAATTCTACCTTCGCGGCAGCCATTGGAGCGGATTGAAGGCCTGCCGCGCCGCCCGTTCGACCGGCATCGCCGGCTCGATCGGACTGCCTCGCACCAGCTCCGGGAACAGCTGCTGGAGCCGCTCGTCGAACCGCGGGAAGACCGTCCGCTTGAGGTCGGTGCGGTCGAGCGTGCCCGTGACTTCGATCAGCATGAACTCGCGGCCGGTCTGGCCGACCAGCGGTCCGATCAGCGGCCACTGCCATTCGTCGCGGCCGACGATGGGGTAGAACTTCAGGTCGAGCTGCCGCTGACCGTTGATCCGGCCCTTGCCTTTGAGGCTGATCGCGTCGCCGCTGAAGTCGATTCGCGTGAAGGTCAGGTCATCCCCTTCGATCAGGAAGTCGATGTCGCTGGTGGTGAACGCGGTGCGGTCCGGCGGCTTGATACTGAGCAAGCTGAGCAGGCGAACCATCAGCGGCAGCTGGTAGATGTTGGCCTCGCGCAGCCAGACCCGGCCTTCACCGCGCCAGGTGTGTTTGCCAAGGGCGGTGCCGCTGACGCTGGCCTCCCCGAACACGCGGCCGCTGACGCCGCGCTGCTGCGGAGCGAGCTGGCGGGCCACTTCCGCCAGGTCGGCATTGTCGAGCTTCGCCTGCACCTGGAACTGACTTTCGTCGCCGAGTTTCAGCTCGCCGTCGAGCGCTAATCGGCCGCCCAGCAGCTTCGCTGTCATTTTCTGCGGCGCGCGGCCCTCGGCACTGCGGTCGGCCAGCGAGCCGAAGACCAGCCGCCGCCCGTCGAACCAGAACGGGCCTTGCACGCCGGTCAACTGCACGCCGCGGACGACGGCCGAATCGAACTGCAACTCGCCGTGGCAATACAGACCTTCGGCGCCCTGGCGGCCCCGCAGCCGCACGCCGCCGTGCAGGCTCTCGACCGGCGTCGCAGTCGCCAGCCGGCCGTCGGCCAGCACCAGCGACAGGTTCCAATCGAGCGCGGGTGGAATTTCCGGCTGCGGCACGACGGTCAGCCCCAGCCGGCCGATGACGTTCAGAGGGCCTTCCAGCGGAAAGCGGCCAAGCGACTGCGACATGCCGGCCGGCAGCGCCGCCAGCAAATCCTGATCTACCAGCACGCGGTCGGCGCTGAGCTGCTCGAGGTCGAGGCGGCAGCTCCCGTCCGGCGAGACGCGACAGACGCCCGCGGCGCTCACGGCCGCCTGGCCGTGCACTGCGTGCAGGTCCTTGAGCTCCACCTGGCCGTCCTTGTAGTGAAAACTGCCGCGGAGGTCGTCCAGGGCGTAGCGGAACCAGGCGGGCTCCAGCGTGATCGGCCCTTCGGGATTGCGTGGGAAGGGGAACTTGTCCCCCTGGACTTCGATCGACCACTTTTGGTTCGCGGAGTGATATCCGAGCCGAACCTGGAGGTGGTCGATGTTGCCGCGCGGCCGCAGATTGGCCCACAGTTGCTGCACGCCGGGCGGCAGCGCCAGCTTCAGCTCGTCGGCCAGCGGCACATCCGAAGCGGTGAAGTCGAGCACCAGCTCCCGGCCGTTGGGTCCGGCCAGATACGAGCCGCTGCCGCCGATTGCCGCGCTGTCGTTCTGCCCGGCCAGCCGGCGGAAGTGCCAATCGTCGTCGATCAGTTCCAAGAGACCGCTGACGCGGTCGATCGGATAGCGGAACCGGTCGTGCTTGATGAAGCAATCGTGCAACTGGATGTCCACTCGGCGGTGCATTGCAGCCTCGCCCGGCGAGCGCTGAAAATGGGCAGTCACGGCGGCGCTGCCCCGCGGCTGGAATGAGCGGACGAGCTTCCGGAGCGATGGATCGAGGGCTGCCAGCAGCTTGTCGTCGATCGGGATCGGGCCTTCCGTGTGGATGTCGATCGAACCCGTGAACTCCGGCCCGGGATTGGCCACATCGGCCCAGCACCGTACGTACTGACCGCCGCCGATGCACTGCAGCTGCACCTTGACGCGGTCGGGTTGCACGCCGATGGTGCCGGTCCCATCGGTCACCCGATAGCGGAAGCGGTCGTATTCGAGCGACAGGTCGTGGCATTGCACCGTGACGTCGGGCCGCCAGGTGCGGCCGTCATAGCGCAGCGCCCCGGCCACATCGACGGTGCCCCGCGGCGAAAAGCGACGCCACGCCTCGAGCAACTGCGGCGGCAGCGATGCCAGCGGCCAGCGCTCCAGCTGCAGCTGGCGGACGTTCAGGTCCGACACGTCGATCGGCCCGCGGCCGTAGCCGCGAATCGTCGCCGAGAGTTCGATCTGTGTCGCTCCGCAGCGGGCCGAAAGCTCGTCGATCTGCACGACGTGGTTGTCGATGCGAATCCGCGCGGCGACATCCGTCAGCGGCTCCGGCAGCCGGGCATCGTCGATCCGGCCCTCGGAAATCTTGCCGTGGACGGTGAAGTGAATCGGCGCCTCATCTGGCGAGCGGGAGGCGTAAGCCTCCCGCTGGGTCTGGGTGGAGGTCGGCGCAGCGCCATCGGGAAGCTGACGCATCCCGCTCGCCGGACGCCCGGCACGCTGGGCGTGAAACCCGAAGTACGTCCGCCCGCGGATGCTCGACAGCGGAGAGAGCGCATCGCTCAGCTCGCGCGGCAGCGCGGCCCGCAGGCGCGGGCTGAATTCGAGCCCATCGACGGCGCCGCGGACGTCCCAGTTGCCGCCGGCCGGATCCAGCAGGCCGTCGATCTCCACGCGATCCAGATGGTCGCCGGCCAGCGTGCCGCGGATGTGCAGCTGGATTCGACTGTCGCTACTTCGCTCGGGCTGCACCGTCAGCTCGAGGTTTCGCAGCGCCCACGAGCAGGGCGGATTGGCCGAAGGATCGACGATTTCGAGTGCGCCGTCGGTAATCGTGGCGGCCGGCGGCGTGCTGCCCGGGTTTGACGGCAGCGGCAGCAGGTGCGCGAGGTTCCAGACGCCGCTCGGCTTGCGCTCGGCGCGGAGCTTGAGCCGTCTCAGCCGCAACTCAGTGAATTGCGGCGTGCGCGTGAGAAAATCGGGCAGCTGGGTGTCGCAGACGGCAAAGATCTCGTCGATTTCGACGAGGACACAAGCTGAGCCGTCGCCAACTTCGGCAATGCGGACGCCGCGAATCTCAATTCCCTGTCCGGCCACGCGGCGGGCCGATTTCACCGAGACGGCCAGCCCCTGGTAGTGCTGCCGAAGCAGCCGCTCGACGCGAACCCGGATCTCTTCATCGAGCCGGTCGAAGCAATAATACTTGCCCGCCACGCCCACCAGTCCCAAGACCGCCGCCAGCACCAGGAGCCGTTTCAGCTCGGTGAGCGAGCGGGCGACGAGGCCCGGCTGGCTGTTCGTGGGCGGAGCAGACATTGGGGTTCGGGGTTCAGGGTTCAGGTTGTGAGGCGGTCTTGTCGTTCGCCTGAACCCTGAACCCTGAACGCTGAACCCTCCACTGAACGATGACGGCCGCCGCCAGGACGATCAGCGGCAGCAGGGCGGGCTGGCGATAGCGGATGGAGCTGACGAACACGACGTGCAGCAGCGTGAAATACACGGCGGGCATTACGAAGAGGAAGCAGGGCCAGTCGCGCCGGGCGAATCGCCACGCGCCGACCAGCGCCAACATGATCAGGGGCGTGTAGGTCACGGCGAGGATCAGCCGGAGGGTGGTGCTCTGGAAATCGGCCGCGTTGGGCAGCGGGCTCCACATGCGGAGCAGCTTGATGCCGGCGAGCTGCAGGACGCGGGCCGGATCGCGGCGGGCGAAGTCGAGCGCGGCGTCGCGGAACCGCCGGTCGAGACGCTCCTCGAACGTGCCGCGCGTGTCCGCGCCGGGCTGGGCATCGGCCGCGCGCTGGGCGGTCGCAAACCGGCCCACGAATTCCATGTGGCTCGCGCCGGTGGCCTGCGGGCTGATCCCGTCGTACAGGCTCGCTCCGACCTGGAGCGACGTGGGAACGAAGCGGCCCGCCACACGGTAATTGCGAATCCACCACGGCAGCATCGCCAGGCAGAGGCCAGCCAGCATCATGCCGCCAATCAGTAGCTGCCTGCGCCACGCGCTGTAGGGAACGCCTTCTGTGGCGTTCCGGCCCTCTGTGGCGTTCCTCTGCCGTAAGGAAAGCGTTATTCCGACGACCAGCGCAAACGGTACGAAGAGCAACCAGCTCGGCCGCACCAGCGTCGCCAGGCCGCCGGCAATCCCCGCGGCCAGCGAACATCCAGCGACCTTGGGCGTGCTGCCCGCCTGCCAGGCAACGACCCACAGTCCCAGGTGCAGCACCATCAGCGGCGTGAACGCGGCTTCGCTCAAGACAAAGGCCCCTAAGGCGATCGCCTCGGGATAAACCGCCGCGATGGCCGCGGCGAGGAGCGCCGTCCGCTGGTCGAACAGCAGCCGGCCCAGCCAGGCGACGCCGCCGACGGCCGCCGTGGCGAAGAGCGCCGCCTCGGCCCGCGCCCAGAGCACCGGCGGATTGTCGCGCAGCAGGAAGAGCGGCGCGAGGGCCACCGGATAGCCCGGCGTGCGGAAGATTTTTAGCCGGTCTGGACCGGCTTCGTACGGCTCGCCGCGGGCGATGTGGCCGGCCAGTTCCCAGTAGCCCGCGCTATCGCCAAAGCCGAACTGCGTGCCCGGCGGCAGCCGCTGCTGCCACCACCATCCCGCCGCCAAGCGCAGCACCAGCGCCACGGCCAGGATCAGGGCCAGCGTACGGCCAAACGGCAGTTGCCTGGGCCCTGTCATGAGTCGCTTTGCGGGCCAAAGACGCAAAAAGGGAAAATGGCGGCAGATGGTACGAAGGGCTAGCGCCCGCGGTCAAGACGAGCGCCCCGCTAGCGGATCGTTGAACGCGCTGCGGCGTCCTGTTGCGACGGATCGTCCAAGATTCCTGCGGAAGTCTTGATTTACATTGCTAGCAATCCTGAGTATATTCCGCTGTTTTCCGTCGTTTGCGGAACTCTTCTCTCCGGAGTTGCCAGGGCCATGAAAGATTCAGCGTCCTCCGCCCCCCTTGCCGCCAATGCCCATCGCTTGCTCTGGGGCGGCTTCATGGCGATTCTCGCCGCGGGCGTCGGCTTTTCCATCCGCGGCGGGTTTCTCGACAATTGGAGACTGGAGTTTGGCTTCACCGACACCGATGTCGGCAACATTAACGGCATGGGCTTCAATGGCTTCTGCTTCGGCATCATCATCGGCGGGATCATTTGCGACAAAATCGGTTACGGAAAGCTGGTTATCGCCGCGTTCGTCATGCACCTCCTGTCGGCGGTCATCACTTTTCTTCCCGATGCGAGTTGGACCAAGGGCAATGCGAGCACGTGCTTGACGCTGGGGTCGTTCATCTTTGCCCTCGCCAACGGAACGCTGGAGGCCGTGGCCAATCCGCTCGTCGCCACGTTGTTCTTCCGCAATCGCACCCACTACCTCAATATTTTGCACGCCAGCTGGCCTGCGGGGTTGGTGCTGGGCAGCGCTTCGGGTTGGGTGCTGGACGATGTCTACAAGCTGCATTGGAAGTATCAATTTGCCTTGTTTCTGATTCCAACGGTGCTCTACGGCATCATGTTCTTGGGCCAGCATTTCCCGAAATCGGAGGCATCGCAGAAGGGGCTCAGCCTGGGCCAGATGTTCAAGGACGTCGGCATGCTGGGCGGTGGCGTGGCGTGCTTTTTGATCGGTCAATTCTTCTTCACCTTGGTCACGCCTTGGTTGGCCATGGCCGTGTCGCCCGACTGGGCTTGGAAGATTGGCCTCGTCATCGGCGTCAGTATCGGTGGAGCGCTGTGGCTGGCCATCGCGATGATGACACAGTTCTCGCTCGGTTCGCCATTGCTGTTCGTCCTGTTTTTGGCCCATGCGATGGTGGGGGCGGTCGAACTCGGCACTGACAGCTGGATTCAGAATATTACCGGCAACATCCTGACTTCCGGGCAGGGCAAGGGGCTGTTCGTCTTCACTTCGCTCTTGATGTTTGCCTTGCGGTTCTGTTCGGAGTTCATCGAGAAGCGCATCGGCCTCTCGCCGGTCGGCATCCTCCTGGTCTGCGCGGTCCTGGCCTGCGTGGGGCTCAATTTGAGCAGCCGCATCGAGACCTTTGCATTCGCGCTGGTGGCCCTCACGGTCTATGGAATCGGCAAGACGTTCTTCTGGCCGACGATGCTGGCCGTGGCCTCGGACCGCTTTCCGCGTACAGGCGCCATCGCGATCTCGTTCATGGGCGGCATCGGCATGATGTCGGCCGGACTCAATGGTTCGCCAGGTCTGGGCTATGCCAAGGACCGCTTCGCGGGCGAAGCGCTGCAAAAAGTCGACGCGACTGCGTTCGAGAAGTACAAGGCCGAAAAGCCCAGCACGTTTCTGCCGATTTTCCCGCCGGCGACGGGCCTGGACGGCAAGAAGCTCGGCGCGGTGCAGGAAAAACTGGCCAAGGCCCGCGAAGAATTGGCGAAGGCCGGCAAGGACCCGAAAGCCGCCCTGGGCCAACTCTCCACCGAAGAGCAAACGGTCCTTGCGGCCAGCATCGCGGGCGACCGAAAGACGCTGGTGGCCGACTCATTCATTCCGGCGGCGATGGCAGTTCTCTATCTAGGAATGCTCGCCTACTTTGCCAGCATCGGCGGCTACAAACCGGTGCACATCGACAGCACAGGGACAGAACTGGGAACGGCGGAGTCGTGACGGTGAGTCAGGTCGGATTTCGAGTCAGGCGCATCACGTCGCCCTGCTTCTCCGCGCGAATTCCGCCGGGGAACATCTGGGGCGGCGGTGCGGTGGCGCGGGCGAATTGAGCGAGCTGCTGCCACCGTTCCAGCGTCATGTCTTGTAAGGGCCAGCCCTGTTCCCCCCAGATGACCTGGAAGAGCGTGCGGACCATATAGTCGGACAGAAGCTCCAGCGGAGCTGTCATCAATTCGACGCCGCCGGATACTGTGCGAGGCATGAAGTCCCGGTACCGAGCGGCTCGGCCGCTCAATTCGTCGTCGGCCTCGCCCGCCAGCTGGCTCAGCCGCCGCAGTGCTTCGCGGACTTGCGGATTGTAGTCGCGCTCCAATAGCGGCAGCAGCTCGTGGCGGAGGCGGTTGCGGGTGTACTGGAGGCTGCGGTTGCTGGCGTCCTCGCGAAAGGGCTGCCCCAGCGCGGCGAGGTATTCGAGCACCTGGCCCCGAGTCACCTCGAGCAGCGGACGGATGAGGGTCGTGGACTCGGCCAGCTGGCGAATTCGCGGAATCCCCGCCAGGCCGGCCAGCCCGGTGCCGCGAAGCACGTTCAGCAGCACCGTCTCGACCTGGTCATCCGCCGTGTGTGCCGTGGCGACATACCGCGCCCCGTAAACCCCGCTCATTTGATTCAAAAACTCGTACCGAGCCTCGCGCAGCGCTTCTTCCGCCACGCCCTCTCCCTCTCGCTGACCCGTAACAACCTTCACCCCCAACTCCCGCCCCAATTGCTCGACAAACGCCTGATCCCCGTCCGACTCGGCCCCGCGGAGGCGGTGGTTGAAGTGAGCGGCAATCAGCCGGCCTTCGCCGGCGTCGCGAATTTCGACCAGCCCCCGCAGCAGGGCCACGCTGTCGGCGCCGCCGCTGGCGGCGACCAGGACGGTCACGTCTTGCCATTTCGCGGGGGGCCAGGCAGCGGCCAGCGCTTCGGGCAGTCTGGGCATGGCGGCCTTCGGCACGCGGATTGCCGTTTACCTTGTTGAACTGGCCGCCATCTCTGGTAACATATCGCTGGCGGCGGGGACGATGGGTCTTCCGCCCAAACTTGATTATCACCTATTCGCGATTGTGTTTGTGGGCGGCCGGCCGCGCCGTGCGGAGGCCAACGTTTGTCGCTTGTTGATTTCGCTGGCCGTCGGCGCGCGGCGCATGTGCCGCGCACTTCGGCCGGAAAACTGGGTTCGTGAACGACTGACAGTGGAGTGCTTCGATGCTTCTCTTTCTCTTGCGGCTCTTGCTCAATCTGCTGGTCCCGTCCGGTGGCGACCGCTTGTCGCTGGCCGCCCGGGCCGATGGCCGGGTCGAGCAAGTTCCCGCCGAGATCGCCACGCGCGACCGGTGGACCAGCCGTAAGCGAGCCGCAGCCGCCCGGCGCGCCACCAGTGCGCCGCCCCCGCGCGCCAGCGGCGAGGCGCCTCCGTTGACCGATCCGAACCCGTCATAGCCGGCCGATCGCGGGTCACCATCCGACACGACGTTGCTTCTAGCCGAGGCCTGCCTCGAAAGCGCCTCGCCGCCCACAGACGCCGCTCGCTTTGCATCGGAAGGCGGCTGGCGTGTTCTCTGGCTCTGAAATCATCGTGCTGATCGTCGCGATCCTGGTCGCGGCGGGACTGACCTTTGCCATCGTCAAGTTTTTGGACCGCCTGCGGAAAGTCGATGCCGAGAACGCCGCCAAGCAGATCATCCAGAAGGCCGATCAGGAGGCCAGCAGCAAACTGAAGGAGGCCGACCTGGCCATCAAGGAGCGCGAGCTGGCCCAGAAGGCGGCCAGCGACCGCGAGCTGTCGAAGGCCCGCGACGACATCCGCGAACGCGAGCGGACGCTCGACAAGCGGCAGGAGGGCCTCAGCCAGCAGGAGGACGACCTCCGCAAGCAGACCAAGATGGTCGAGACGAACCAGCGGCGGCTCTCCGAGCGGATGGAAGACGCCAACCGCCGGCACGAAGAGCTGGGCAAGCTGCTCGAGATGCAGCGGCAGACGCTGCATTCGATCAGCGGCCTCTCGCCGGGCGAGGCCAGCAAGCGGCTGCTGGACTCACTCGAGCAGGAGCTGTCGCAGGAGATGGGCTCGATCATCCTGCGGCACGAGAAGCGGGCAGCGGAAATGGTCGAGCAAAAGTCGCGCGACATGCTGCTCACGGCGATGCAGCGCTACGCCGCCGCCCACACCGCCGAGAGCACGACCAGCACCGTCGATATTCCCAGCGACGAGATGAAGGGGCGGATCATCGGCCGCGAAGGGAGAAACATCCGCACCTTCGAAAAGGTGACCGGCGTGGATGTGATCATTGACGACACGCCCGGCGTGGTGATCGTCAGCGGCTTCGACCCCGTCCGCCGCGAGGTCGCCCGCCAGACGCTCAACAAGCTGATCGCCGACGGCCGCATCCACCCCTCGCGGATCGAGGAGATCTTTACCGCGACGAACAAGGAGATCGAGGCCTTCATCCAGAAGAAGGGCGAGGAGGCGGCCCAGGAAGTCAATACGCACGGCGTCAATCCCAAGGTGCTGTACATGCTCGGCAGGCTGCACTTCCGCACGAGCTACAGCCAGAACGTGCTGCGGCACAGCGTCGAGGTCTCCTTCCTCAGCGGCATGCTGGCCGAGATGATCGGCCTCGACGGCGACATCGCCCGCCGGGCGGGCCTGTTGCACGACATCGGCAAGGCGGCCGACCACGAGCTCGAGGGTGGCCACCCGAAGATCGGCGCGGACCTGCTCAAGCGGCACGGCGAGAAGACCGAGATCGTGCACGCCGCGTTTGGCCACCACGACGAGATCATCGCCGAATATCCCTACACGATGCTGGTCGCGACGGCCGACGCCTGCAGCGCCAGCCGGCCTGGGGCGCGGCGCGAGTCGCTGGAGCGGTACATCAAGCGGATGGAGGAGCTGGAGTCGATCGCCTGCGGCTTCCCCGGGGTCGAGCAGGCCTTCGCCATCCAGGCCGGCCGCGAGCTGCGGGTGATTGCCAGCAGCAAGGACACCGACGACTTCAAAGCCGCCAAGATCTGCCGCGACATTGCCAAGGCGTTCGAGGAACAGCTCACGTATCCGGGCGAGATCAAGGTCACGGTGGTGCGCGAATCGCGGTTTCAGGAAGTAGCGAGATAGGTCAGTTGTCCGTCGTCAGTAGTCCGTTGGGGCAGGCCAACCGACCACCGACCCACCGATCACTGACAACCGACTATGCGATTACTCCTCATCGGCGACATCGTCGGCAAGCCGGGCGAGCGGATCGTGACCCGCGCGGTAGCCGGCTTGCGAAAGCGTGAGGGGCTGGACCTCATCGTGGCCAACGCCGAGAACGCGGCCGACGGCTCGGGCCTGTCGCCCAGCATCTATCGCAGGCTGATCGCCGCCGGCGTCGATGCGATCACGCTGGGCGATCATATCTACCGCCGCAGCGAGATCGCCAGCATCTTGAGCAGCGCGGACAACATCGTCAAACCGGCCAACTTCCCGGCAGCCGCACCGGGAAAAACCTGGTGCGTCGTCAAGGCCGCCGACGGCACGCCCTGCGCCGTGATCAGCCTGCTCGGGCGCGTCTTCATGCGCCCCGTCGATTGCCCCTGGCAAGCCATCGACCGCGTGCTGGCCGAACTTCCTGCTGACGTCAAGGTGCGCCTCGTCGATTTCCACGGCGAAGCCACCAGCGACAAGCAGGTGATGGGCCGCTACCTCGACGGCCGGGTGAGCGCCGTGTTGGGAACCCACACGCACGTCACCACGGCCGACGAGCAGCTCTTTCCCGGCGGCACGGCGTTTCAGTGCGACGTCGGCATGACCGGCCCGCACGAAAGCATCCTCGGCCGCCGCATCGACCGCGTCAGCGAAACCACGATCACGTTCCAGCCCACGCAGTTCGACGTCGCCGAGGGGGACGTCCGCCTGTGCGGGACCATCGTCGATTGCGATCCCTCCAGCGGCCGCGCCACCGCCATCCGCCGCCTCGTCGTGACGGCGGCGGAAGCGGATCAACTCGCCGCGACCGGCCCGAGCTCGCCGCCCTTGATGTAGGGTGGGACCAGCGAGCGGAGCGAGGCCGGCCCACCTTCGCTTCGGTGTGCCGTCGGTCGCGGCGGCCTAGTCACACCCTACCTAGAACCGGAGGTAGACGCCCGGCCGCGCGCCGATGTAGACGCCGCCGCCCGGATTGTAGTACCCCGGTCCGTAGTAGGTGCGGTACGGGTAGCTGTAGTAGCCGTAGTTGTAGGAGCGATACGGGTAATATCCGTAGCCATACGCCGGGTACGCCCCGTAGTAGCCGACCGCCGGTCGGCCGTAATAGTAGCTCCCGTAGTATGGCCCGTACCCGTAATAGCCGCGCCACGGCCGCGCGTCGGCGGAACTCGGCATCAGCATGCCGCCAACGAGCATCGCGGCCAGCGCCGCAAGTGTCAGTAATTTGGCTCTCATGACTTTCTCCTTCCCGAAATGTGTACGCCTCGCAGCCGGCTGCGAAGGGCCGCGCCAGCCGCTACTTCAAGCCTAAAGCCGCGGCGGGACGAGGCCAGGGCGCGATTCCCCAAGGTGCGGTTCTCAAACGACTTGCGCCCCGCAGATGGCGGAAAATTCAGGGGACACCTGACCGCTCGCGGTGCTCTCGCGTTAGACTGCATTTCTCTCTTGTGAGGCCAGCGCTCGTGAGCTATTCTCCGCCGCCCGCCGAACCGGCCGCACTGCCGCCGCGCGCCTGGTGCCTGCATTGGGTGCAGCGCGTGGCGATGGTCCTGGCCGGCGGCGTGCTCGTAGCGCTGCTCGTCACAGCCAGCCGGCTGACGCCGAGCCCGCGCTGGATGGGCACGCACCAGCAGTTGGGCCTGCCGCCGTGCACGATGGTGCAGTGGTTCGGCCTGCGGTGCCCGTCGTGCGGGATGACGACCTCCTGGGCGCACCTCACGCGGGGCCACCTGCTGGCCTCGCTGCGGGCGAACTCGGGCGGGACGCTGCTGGGAATCGCGTCGGTGGTTTGCGGGCCCTGGCTGCTCGTGTCGGGACTGCTCGGGCGGTGGATCGTTCGGCCGCCGAGCGAGTGGGTCACGCTGGCCGCCGGATTGGCGATCATCGGAGTGACGCTGATCGACTGGGCGATTCGGCTGACGTTTTTGCGGTGAGATCGCGGGAAACTGCCGGGCAGGAAGCCCGGCCCTTGAGCAAAGGATTGCCTCATGCCGGCTGCACGCTCCTTCCGCCCGCTGGCGCTGGTCCTCTTCGCGGCTGCCGCGTGCGCGAGCGCCCCGGGCTGCACCGTGTTCGCCAACATGGCCTATTGGATGAAGGGCCAGGTGGTTCCTGCCAAGTTCGACGGGCTGGAGTCAAAGCGCGTCGCGGTGGTCTGCCTCGACGCCAACTCCCTCGGCGGTCCGGGCGGCGAGGCCGACGCGGTGGCCCGGGCCGTGAACGTCATGCTGGCCCGCAACGTGCCGAAGATCACGGTCGTCCGGCAGTCGGAAATCGCGGACTGGATCGACGGGCAGAACCAGGAAGTCACGGACTACACCGACATCGGCCGCGGAGTGAAGGCCGACATCGTGGTGGGCATCGACCTGATTTCGTTCAACATCCACGAGGGCCAGACGCTGCTCCGCGGCAAGGCCAACGTGCACGTCCGCGTGTACGACATGAAGCGGGGCGGCGTCATCGTCCACGAAGAGCAGCCGCGGGAAATCGCCTGGCCCGAAAACGGCGCTCGGCACGTCACCGAGAACGAGGCCAACTTCCGGGCCAACTTCATCCAGGAGCTCTCGTTCAAGATCGCCCGCGACTTCTACGACTACGAGGCCGTCCAGGACTACTCGATCGACGCCAATCACCTGGGGGCGAACTAGTCGGGGCCGCAGGCCGGCCAGGCCGAGCGCGCATCACACCCCTGGCATTTAATTGACGGCCACTGCCCTTCCTTCTACGATGAGCTAGGGCGGCCGGATTGCGGCATTTTAGCGGTCCACCAGGGGCCGAACTCTACGGGTGTTCCATGAGGCAGGCAGGCATGATTGGGCGGCGCGGGGTCGGTTTGAGCGTCTTAGTTCTGGTTATCGCGGCTTCCGATTGGCTCGCGGCGCAGGCCCCGCCGACCAAGGCCCCGCCTCCGCCCGGTGCGAAGGGCGCGCCCCCTCCGGCCGCCAAGGGCGCGCCGCCTCCTACCGCCAAAGGCGCGCCTCCTGCCGCTGCGAAGGCCCCGCCCGGAAAAGGCCCCAAGATTCCGGAACCCGAGGACGTGTCCCTCGAAACCAAGGACGGCGTCACTCTCAAGGCGACCTATTACGGTGGGTTCAACAAGAAAGAGTCGGTGCCCGTCATCCTGATCCACGGCTGGGAAGGGACGCGCGGCGAATACCACACGCTGGCGCTGGGCCTGCAAGCCAAGGGGAACGCGGTCATTGCGCCGGACCTCCGCGGCCACGGCCAAAGCCTGGTCCAGAAGCACGCCGACGGCACGACCAAGGAACTGGACCCGGAGAAGTTCCGGCAGGCCGAGCTGGACGCCATGGTCCTCGACATCGAAGCCTGCAAAAAGTTCCTGATGGAGAAGAACAACCAGGGTGAGTTGAACATCAACGCCCTGTGCGTCGTCGGCGCCGACTTCGGCTGCATCCTGGCGCTCCGCTGGTCGGCCCTCGACCTCACCGCTCCGCCGCTGTTGGCGTTCAAGCAGGGGCAGGACGTCAAGGCCATCGTTCTGCTCACTCCGATGCAGACCTTCAAGGGTCTCAACTACCGCGAGGCCCTCTCCGTACCGGCTCTGCGGAGCGAGCTGTCGATGATGATTGCAGCCGGCAAGCAGGACAGCAAAGGCTCGGCCGAAGCCAAGCGGCTGTACAACTCGCTGCATAACCTCCACGCGAAGGTTAACGAGGACGATCCGGAGGAGGTCAAGAAGAAGAAGGACTTGTTTCTCGTGCAGCCCGAGACGAGCCTGACGGGCACCAAGCTGCTGGGCAGCGGCCTGCCCGTGGCGCTCAACGTCCGCAACTTCATCGAATTTCGGTTGGTTAACAAGATGGCCGAGTTCCCCTGGACCGACCGCAAGCGCGGGGCCGACTAGCCCGCGCGTGGCACTGGCGTGCCGCCAGTGCCGAACGAAGGGACAGCAGCAAGCGCCTGGACCCGCGTTCCAATGGCCATTTTCGAACAGGCCAAACTTCCAGGCCAAGTTGATTTGCAGGGCAACGGTTACCGAGAAGGCCCGCCGCGCACTGGCGAGACGCCAGTGCCACCAGCCGCGGCGGGCAACCACGGTCACGGCGGCCTCGGGATTAACTGCGGAAAGGGAACGAAGTGGCAAGCCGACTGAACCCGCCGCTGGCGCTCTTGGCGCTGCTGCTCGCTCCCCCGCTCTACGTGGCAGCGCAAGGCCCGGACGCCGTGCCTCCTCCTGCGGGCCCGCCGCTAGTGCCCCTCCAGCGCGTGGAGCTGGACGCGCGGGCCAGTGCCGCGGCGGCGGTCGTCCCCGATGCGCCGCTGATTCATACCGCGCAGCTGGTGCCCGCCGCTTTCCGCGATGGCGCGGCCGCGCAGCTCGACCAGCTGCTGCTCCAGCTGCAAGCGCTGCTGCGAAGTCGCGGCAGCGACCTGCCGCACGTCGCCAAATTGAATCTCTACGTCGCTCGCGAAGAGCTGGGCGGCGAAGTGCTCCGCGCGGCGGCGTCTCGCTTCCAGGGCGAGCAGCAGCCTGCCGTGAGCCTGGTGGCCACGGCGCTGCCGCATCGCGAGGCGCTGGTGGCCCTCGACGCCGTGGCCCTCGCACCGGCCAGGTCCGCGCCCGCCGTCAGGCGAGGGGCCGACGCCGCGATCCTGCCCGCCGGCAGCCGGATTTATGTTTCCGGCCAGGCCGAGCCCGGCACTCTCC
>DASRJB010000038.1:0-11886 GCA_035649715.1 Pirellulaceae bacterium | reverse complement strand
GAAGGAGCCCTATCCGCAACGCCGAAGCAATAGAGCCGCCCTTCAAGCGTGGTGGCGAACAGACGGTCGTCGGCCGCTACCAGGCTGACCGGCGTGCCTTCCAATTCGGCCTCCCAAATGGGCTTCGCATCGCCTTCGGTGTCCAGCGGCAAAGCAAAAGCCAGCACGCGGCCGGAGCTGCCAACATACAGCCGCGACCCGGCCTTGATCAGCGCAGTGACCTTCGGCGTACCCGCCTGGCCCAACTGCTTGATCGACCATTTGGCAGCGGTGGCGCTCTTGCCCGTGCGGTCGATCGACTTCTCTTGCGAAAGGCCCGACGCCTGCAAGTCGATTTCGCGGAGCTTGCCCTCGTCGCCGTCGTACAGCCGGCCGCCCGCGAACGCGACGAACTCGCCCGCGGAGCCGAGGTATTTCTCTGTCGCCAGGTCGAACACCGCGCGGCCGTTGAACAGCAGTTGATCGGTGGCCGCGACAGCCGAGCCGCCGCCCTTCTTGGCGTTTTCCGCCAGTTGATAGTAGATCAGTTTGCCCGTCGCCCGGTCGTAGCACGCCGGCACCGAGCGGCCGCCCGGAACCAACAGCCGCTCGCCAACGACGGCCAGCGGTCCCTGTGGCGCGACGCCCGCGAACGAATCGGCGTTGTGCGGCTGCTTCATATAGGTCGAGCCGTCGCCGTCGTTGGTCCAAATCACCTCGCCGGTCCGGGCGTCGAGCGCGTGCAGGAAGATGCCCATGAAGGGCCAAATGCCGGCGGCGAAATAGACCTTGCCGTCAGCGACGACCGGCGCGCCGCGGGCGGGCCAGGTCGAGATCAGCCGCTCGTTGCCCAGGATTTTGCGGTCCGAGGGTCCGCCGCGAAACCGCCAGATTAACGAGCCGTCGGCGGCCTTCAGGCAGTAGAGATAGCCGTCGTCGCAGGCGAAATAGAGCTTGTCTTCCCAGACCAGCGGCGCGAACCGGACTGGGCCGTCGGCGAAGAACGTCCAGAGTTCGCGGCCGCTCCGCGTGTCGTAGGCGGTGACGGTGTTGTCGAAGGAGGAGCCGACGAACAAGCGCTGGCCGGCTGCGACTGGCTCGTACGCCGCGTCGAATTGCATCTTGGCCTGATCAGGCCACGCCGGCTTCAGCCGCGGCAGCTCGCGGACCCAATGGGTACGCAACTGAGCCGGCAATTCATCCGGCGAAGCCGCACTCCGCTGCGCGTCATAGCGCCATTGCGGCCAGTCGCCGCCGCGACCGCTTGGCGGCAATCCTGCGCCGGCCACGATCATCGCCAGCGAGGAAGTCAGCAGCAGTCGCAGCATGGGGCACTCCGTTTTCCGGCGGGGTTATGGCGGGAGGGCAATCGCAGCCCTTTCAACGTATCCCGCCTGCCCGCCTATTTCCAGAATGAATCAGCCGGCGGCCAACCAGTCGAGAAGCAATTGCGAATTCTTCGTGAAGGGCTCGCTGGCAAACGAAGCGCCGCTCAGTCCTTGCGGACGTTGGCCAGTGGCCCCCGCGACCAGCAGCTTGCGCGGGGCGATCTGAGCCAAGACGTCCGGCAAGTCGCCGAACGACCGCAGGACGCCGGGCAAGATGCTCGCGGCGTTGATCGGCGTTCCCTCCGTGGAAAATAGCGGCAGAAAACTCAGCGGCATTTCCTGGACGGCGACGCCGTGAACCTTTGGCTCGAGCGCTGCCGCGAAGCAGGCCACGAGGGCGGAGTCGCGCCGGCCGCAAAGCACTATCCGCGGCGATTTGGCCGACAATTCACGGACTGCGGCCAGAACGTCGCTCACTCGTATTCCGAGCAGCGACTTGCCCACCAGAAAGGCATTGTAGGCCAGGTTTTCCTCGACGCCGGCTAACGGGTCGGCGTAGTCGCGGCCACCGACGCGCAGCTCCTTCGGCCGCAGCGCTCCGACGCCGCGCGGATCGAGCGAGACAACCGCGTGGCCCCTCCCGCCGAGGGCCGTCAGTAGCTCCTTCTGTTCCCGCCAGTCGGGCGACTCGTTGCCGTTGATGAGCACGACCACAGTCGAATTGCCGGGCTTTGCAGCGCTCAGTTCCGCGAGGCGGAAGCTGGCTGAATCGACGTCGGGCTGCACGATTTCGCGCAGCGGCAGCCGCTGCGCTATTGGCTGAGCGCGGAACTGCTCCCAGGCCAACGGCAGCAGCGGCCGCGATTGGAGCGAGACGTTGACCTGCCCGGATTCGGTCACCTGCAGGTCGGCCGCCGGCCGCGGCTCGACGGGTGCCTCGACGATCGACTCATCCCCTTTTCCCCCGGCGAGCCAGCGGTCGAACCAGCGTAGCACCGCATTTCGCAGCGTCAGGGACAGCCCGTGCCGGCCCGGCGCTTCGGCCAGGGCGATGCGATCCGCAGTGCCGGCCACTTCAAACAGTCGCCGCGCTTCGGCGAACGACTCGCGCGCTCCTTCGATCGGGAAAAAGTCCTCCAGGGCGGCGCCGACGAGGGTGGGCCGCGGCGCTCGCAGGGCCAAGAGCCCGGCGTGGTCGATGCCGGCGCTGACGAAGCCAAAAATGTCCTGCTCGGGATCGGCGTCCGGGTCTTGCTGAATGCGGTTACCCATTCGCCGCGGGAGCGTCGTGATGTAGCAGCAGATCGCGGCTGCGGCCACGCGCGAATCCAGCGCCGCGATGTAAGCGGTTAGCGTTCCGCCGCCCGAATTGCCGACGCAGCCGATCCGTTTTGGATCGACGTCGCTCAGCGAGGCCAGATAGTCGATCGCCCGGATGCCGTCCCAAATCCGGTAGCGAGCGAGGCTGGTTCCCAGTAAGTACAGCGGGTTGCCCAGCACGGCGTGCTCGCCGCAGACCAGGTTGAACCGCGATGCGCCCTTGGCCGCGTCCCAGAACTGGCTACGCTCGCCCTGGCCCACGGGGTCGTAGGTCAGCACGATGAAGCCCCGCATCGCCAGATTCACGTGCAGCATCTGATACGGCGGGGCTGATTTGCCGACGGCGGAGTGTCCACAGGGGCTGATTACCGCCGGCCGCGGCCCGCCTGCACTTGTCGGGCGATAGAGCAAGGCCGGCACAAAGTAGCCCGGGAAGCTCTCGAAAACGAGCTTCTCGATGCGATAGCCGTCGGCCTCGATGGCCCGAGTGGTATGAGCGGAGGGAGGGCGGTCGTTCGAGGGAAGGCCTCCGAGCAAATCTAGAAAGTCAGCCCGCAGCTTCTTTTGCAGTGCGTCCAACTCGGCGGCCGTCTTCACCGCGGCAAAGCGCTCGCGGCGCTGGCGCTCTTGCCGTGCCGCCAGTTCAAGCAGCTGGCGGTGCAGATCCACAGCGGGGGCCGCCTGCTGCGCGGCCACCAGACCAGCCGACGAGGCCAAGGTCAAACCGAGCAGTTCGCGGCGATTGAGCCTGTTCATCGAGTGTTTCCTTGGCCGGTCGATTGTAAGCCGGCAGCAGCCGCCTATGCTAAGGCCTGTTGTTGCAGCCGCTTGCCGCCGGAGTCGCTCCCATGCCCCTCGTGCGCTTCAGCATTTTGACTTTGAGTCTGTTGCCAGCGATCGCTGCGGCAGAAGAACCGCGGGCCGCGGAGCTCAGGAAAAAGCTGGTGCCCTTCACGCAGCCGCCGGCGGAGTTCACTAGCCAATTTGGCGACTACCGCTCGCCGCTGGTATTTGCCGATGGCAGCCGCGTGCAGTCGCCAGCCGACTGGGCCCGGCGGCGGAGCGAAATCGTCAAGCTCTGGCACGAGCGGCTGGGAGCGTGGCCACCTCTGGTGGAGAAGCCGGCGGTGAAGCGGCTGGAGTCCGTGGAGAAAGACGGCTACACGCAGCATCACGTGCACGTGCAGGTTTCGCCGGACGGCAAGGTAGCCGACGGGTACCTGCTGATTCCCAAGGGAAACCGGCCGTTCCCGGCGGTGCTGGTTCCATTCTACGAACCGCTGACGAGCATCGGTGCGGGCCAGAAGGGGCAGGGCACGCACGACTACGGCCTGCAGCTCGTGAAGCGCGGCTTCGTGACGCTCTCGATCGGCACGCCGGGCTCGGTCGAGAAAATCGGCCTCGAGACGCGGCAGCTGCTCGTCGAGGCGGGCAAGGAACAGCGCCGGCAGCCGCTGACGCTGCTGGCTTATGTCGCGGCCAACTGCCACACGGCGCTGGCGCAGATGCCGGAGGTGATCCCCGAGCGAATCGGGATCATCGGCCTGTCGTACGGCGGCAAGTGGTCGATGTTTGCGTCGTGCCTGCACGAGAAGTTCGCCTGCGCCGTCTGGTCCGATCCGGGCATCGTCTTCGACGAGAAGAACTCGAACGTGAATTACTGGGAGCCCTGGTATCTGGGCTTCGATCCCAACGTGCAGCGCAAGCCAGGAATTCCGTCGGACGAGAATCCGCGGACGGGGCTCTATAAGGAGCTGCGCGAAGCGGGCGAGGACCTGGTGAGCCTGCACGCGCTGATGGCGCCGCGTCCGGTGCTCGATTCCGGCGGCACGGAAGACCCGCCGCGGAATTGGCGGGCGCTGAACCACCTGATCGCCGTCAATGAGGTGCTCGCGCACAAGCAGCGGGTCGCGATGACCGCCCGCAAGACGCACGTGCCGACCCCGGAGGCCCTCGAGATCGAGCTGGCGTTTTTGGAATACTGGCTGAAGCATGCACTCGACGAAAAATGAAGACCTGTTTGTTCTCCGTCAGCTACGCCGGTTTCTGGGGCCAGGCGGCCTTGCCGCTGACGGAGTTCATCGCCCGCGCCGGGCGGCTGGGGTTCTCGTCGGTGATGATCGCGGGCAAGCGGCCGCATCTGTCGCCGCTGGATGCGACGCCGCAGCTGCTGCGCGAGGTGCAGGCCACGCTCAGCCGCTCAGGCGTGACGTGCGAAGTGCTTGCGGCGTACACGAATCTCGCGCCCGGCGCCGCGGAGGTGCCGGACGCGGAGATGCAGATCGCCTACGTCGAATCGCTGGCCCGCATCGCGGCGGAGCTGGGAGCGAAGGTCGTCCGCGTCTTCACGGCATACGAATCGGGCGGCCACGATCCCCAGACGCTCTGGCGGCGCGTCGCCAGCGCGCTGCAGGAAATGTGCGACCGCGCCGCGCAGCACGGCGTGACGATCGCGGTGCAGAACCATCATGACCTGGCCCTCGACACCGCCGCGCTGCTGGAGTTGCTCGCTGACGTCGGGCGGCCCAATTGCAAGCTTGGATTTGACGCCTGGTCGCCCGCGCTGCGCGGCGAGGAAATGTATGCCGCGGCTAAGTTAGCCGCGCCGCATACGGCCATCACGACCAACGCCGACTACATTCGCGTGCCTCGCCATCGCTACCGGCCGGAGCTGGTCAACTACGAGCGCACGCAGCCCGACTGGGCGCGGGCCGTGCCGTTCGGGACGGGATTCATCGACTACCGCGCCTTCTTCCGCGGCCTTCGCGACGGCGGCTTTGACGGCCTGGCGACTTACGAAATCTGCTCGCCCATCCGCGGCGGCGGCTCGCTCGAGAATCTCGACGCGAGCGCAGCCACCTACTTGAAGTGGCTGCGAGAAAACGAATTGGCGTGACGCTCGCTGCGTCGCCGGCTAGATCAATTCCTTGATCGGCTCGCGAACTTCGACCAGGTACTGCGGCCGGCCCGCGGGATCAATGAGCTGCTGACGCCTCACGTCGATGCCCAAGTTGTGATACAGCGTGGCAAAGACTTCTTGCAGCTGCACCGGGCGGTCCTTGGCTTCTTCGGCGTAGGCCGTCGACGTGCCGATCGCCTGGCCCAGCCGCATGCCGCCGCCGGCGAGAAAGCACATCGCCACCCGCGACCAGTGGTCGCGGCCCGCGCCGCCGTTGACGCGCGGCGTGCGGCCAAATTCGCCCCACATTACGACGGTCACGTCCTTATCAAGCCCGCGCTCGGACAGGTCGGTGAGCAGGGCGCTCATGCCCTGGTCGAGCTTCGGCAACTGCCGCCGCAGCTGATTGAAGTTGTCGCCGTGCGTATCCCAGCCGCCCCAATCGAACGTCACGACGCGGACGCCGGCCTCGATCAGGCGGCGGGCCCGCAGGAACTGGCTGCCGTCGTCGCGGCCGTACCGCTCGCGAACGGCCTTGTCTTCCTTCTCCAGGTCCAGCGCGTCGGCTACCTTGCCGCTGGTGACCACGCCGACGGCCCGTTGTGTGAACGAATCGAGCGCGGTCATCTTGCCGCTGCCGTCGGTGTCGCGGCGAATCCTGTCGAGCGAGGTGAGCAGGTTGGTCCGCGTGCTCAGCCGCGTCTCGTCCATGCCGCCGACGAGTTTCAGGTCGCCGCCCTGCGGCCGGTATGGCTTATGAACTGGACCAAGATACCCCTCGGGGCCGTCGTTGTAGGCGATGTAGCAGGGAGCCCCGGTGCCGGTCGGCCCCAGCAGCTTGCTGACGACGCTGCCGATGCTCGGGCGGCCGCCGACATTTCGCAGGTTGTCGCGATAGAAGCCGGTCTGCGTGTGGAAGTTGCTGTGGTCGTCGAACATGCCGACGAGCGAGCGGATGACTGCAAACTTGTCGGCCATCTTCGCGAGCAGCGGCATGTGTTCGCAGATTTCCATCCCGGGCACGTTGGTCTTGATCGGATTGAATTCGCCCCGGAATTCGCGCGGAGCCTCGGGCTTGAGGTCGAACATGTCCTGGTGGCTCGGCCCGCCGCTCAGGTGAATGTTGATGATCGCCTTGTTCGACGAACGCACGCCCGCCGCTGCTTCAGCCCGCAAGAGCCCCGGCAGTGTCAGCCCGCCGATTCCCAGGGCCCCGAGCTTCAGCAGGCTCCGCCGCGAGATGCCGTCGCAATACCGCGATTTCGCCCCCAAGTCGATCGATAGCATGGGTGATCCTCCACAGGTGGGATGTTTGCCGGCACTCCGCCGGCCGCTCATCTATGACCGCTGGTGCAGGGCACGTTACGGTCTGGCGAGCCAGTTTCGCGATTATCAGCGTCCGGCCGACTACAAATCAATAGGCGTTTATACTTTTTGGGGATCGGCGGGATTGCGTTGGTTGAGTTTGCCCGGCCAGCGTGCGAAACTCATGGCGACCTGCGGGGTCCCGCACTTCCTTCGCAACGAAGTCCATGTCCAAATCCACGCTGCTTGCCTCTCGCCGGCCGCGAAAGGCAAAGTCTGTCCGTAACCGCGCAGCCGCTTCGGCGGCGGCGATCTATGCCGTGCATCCGGGCATCGCGATGGTCCAGAAGTGGATCGACGAATTGCCCGCCAAGACCGGCCGGTCGCTCGACGATTGGTTGGCGCACATCCGCAAGGCCGGGCCGCGCGACGAGAAAGCCAGCCGCGAATGGCTGATGAGCGAGCACCGGCTTGGCGCAAACACCGCGTGGTGGCTGGCCGAGAAGGCGTTCCATCCCGACAAGCTGGCCGAAGACACGCCCGCCGGCTATCTCAAGCTCGCTCCCGTCTTTGTTGAGCGGATGTACTCTGGCCCGAAAGAACACCTGCGACCAATCCACGACCGTCTGATCGAACTGGCGCGCGAGCTCGAGGGCGTCCGGATTTGTCCGTGCGAGACAATGGTGCCGCTCTACCGGCGGCACGTCTTTGCCCAGATCAAGCCGACGACCAATAAGCGCGTCGACTTGGGCTTGGCCCTTGCCGAAGAGCCGTTCACGAGTCGTCTGCTCGACACCGGCGGCCGCGCCAAAAAGGACCGCATCACGCACCGCGTCGCGCTGACCTCGCTGGACGACATCGACCTGCAAGTCCGCCGCTGGCTGAAGCAAGCCTACGAGCGCGACGCCTGACGTCGCCGCTCAAACTCTTGATTCAAGGAGAACTGCCCGATGAAGCGCTTGACCTTCGTTCTTGCCGCGCTGCTGCTGGCTGCGAGCGCGCTCGTGGCCTGGCAGCCCGCCGGAAGCCAATCGCCTGCCCAGAAGGCAACACTTCCCGGCGCGCGGCCGGCCATCGAGGCGATCGACTATCCGAGCCTGCAAGCGGCGATCGACGCCCTGCCGCCAACCGGCGGCGTCGTGAGGCTGCCGGCCGGGACGTTCGAAATCACCGAGCCGCTGCGGATTTCGCAGGAGGACGTGCTCATCGCCGGCAGCGGCACGGCGACGCACATCAAGAATGTGAACACGAGCGGGCGGCCGGCGATCGAAATCGATTCGCCCAAGCGGAAGGAGAATCCGCGGGCCACGCTGTGGCGGGTCGAGATTCAGAACCTCCGCGTCACCGGCAACGAGAAAAGCGGCGACGGCATCCTGGCCCACCATGTCGATGAGATCTTCCTGCACGGCGTGACCAGCAGCTACCACGGCGGCCACGGCATTTACCTCGACCAGTGCTACGAAGATCCGCGCGTCTGCGACTGCCTGCTGACCTACAACAAAGGGGCCGGGCTGCACCTGGTCGTCTGCCACGACATCGTCGTGGTCGGCAACCAGTTCGAGGAGAATCAGGACGCGGTGCATTGTTTCGACGGCTTCAACCTCTGCATGACGGGCAATAACCTCGACGACCACCTGCGGCACGGCGTCGTGATCGAAAACACCTACGGCAGCGTCGTCAGCGGCAACATGATCGAGGAATGCAATGGCACGGCGATCATTCTCGATCGCGACTGCTACGGCGTCACGCTCTCCAGCAACGTGATCGCCCACGAGGCCGGCGGCGGCATCGACCTGCGCGACGCCCACGGCTGCGCGGTGAGCGGCAACACGTTCACTATCGTCAAGCAGGACGCCCTGCGGATCGGCCCGGCCAGCGGGCGGATCACCGTCACGGGCAACAACTTCTCGAGCAGCTACATCGGTGACGGCAAGGACAAACGCACGACCGCCGACCGCTCGGCCGCGGGCATCGTCCTGGCCGGCACTTCAGACATCGCAATCAGCGGCAACACGTTCTCGGGCCTATCCACCAAGGCCCTGACGCTGGAGGGCGATGCTTCCAAGCGGGTGCTCTTTTCAAACAACCTGCTTACCGAGGTCCAAAGCGACCACCCGCAGCTAGAAAAAGCCGCCGCGAGCGGGAACCTCGATAACTAGTCGCGCTTGTACCCCAGCGACTTGAACACCGAGAGCATCTCTTCGTAGGTGATGAACCGCCGGCGGTGGACCAGCTTGTACGAGTCGATCGCCTGGGCCAGCTCGCGGGCGTCGGGCGAGAGATCCTCGTGGCTGTTGGTGAACTGCCGCCGCTCCCGGGTGGGAGCACCGGCTTGCCCCGCGTAATTGCGCCGATCGACGAATGGCTCCACAACCGTGGCCAAAGTGGGTGACATCGCAACACCTGTAACGAAAAAACGGGCCGAAGCACGGGTCGCGCGGCGGGGCTTCATGCGACCCACCGAAACGTAGGCCACGGGTTTGGCGCGGTCAAACGCGGTGGCCTGCGGGTGAAGTCCGATTGGTAAATGCCGTCGCTAAAGGCATTAACGGCCGCACGATTGGAACGGCTGGTTGTCAGTTGCCTCCCACTGACAACTGACAACTGACGACTGACCTCACTCCTACCGCAGCACATCCGCAAACGCCGCCTGCAGCTGCTTGAGGCCCTTCTCGCCAGCTGCGCCGTCCACGACGACGTTCACCCTCACTTCGCTGGTGTTGATCATCTCCAGGTTGATGCCGGCCTCGGCCAGCGCCTTGAACATGCGGATGGCCACGCCGACGTGCGTCCGCAGGCCGACGCCGCTCACCGACAGCTTGGCGATGATCGGGCTCGACGACACCATCTGGCAGCCCAGCGACTGGGCGATCCTGCGGGCGGCCTCGACGCTCTTGGTCAGTTGATTCTGCGGCACGGTGAAGCTCAAAATCGCCGCGCCGGCAGCTGCGGGATGGCTCTGCACGATCATATCGACGAATACGCCGGCGGCGGCCACGTCCTCGAACACCTTGGCCGCGATGCCCGGCTTGTCGGGCACGCCGCTGATCGTTACCCGGGCCTGCGAGCTGTCCAGATCGACGCCGTCGATCGTCAGCTCCTCCATGTTCATGCTCTGCAGCCGGGCGACCACCGCCGCGGCGTCGGTGCCGTTGCCGTAGCCCGCCACACCGTGGCGGGCAGCCGCGATGGAATCGCGGGCTACGTCGGGCGCCGCGCTCTCCAGTCCGAACGCGTGATGCACGATCCGCAGCGCCTCCTGCGATCGCTCGCGGCTGACGAGCACCGAGATTTTGATCTCGCTGGTCGTGATCATCTGGATGTTGATGCCCGCAGCGGCCAGGGCGCGGAACATCTTCTGGGCGACGCCCGTCTGCTTCGCCATCCCCAGGCCGACGACCGAGACCTTGGCCACGCTGTCGTCGCTGGTTATCGCGTCCGCGCCGACCAGCTTGACCGCTTCGCGGACCGCTTCCAGGGCCACATCGAGCTCGTTCCGCGGCACCGTGAACGAGATGTCCGCTTTTCCCGACTCGCCCACGTTCTGCACGATCATATCGACCGAGATATTCCTGGCCGCGACCCGCGCGAAGATCTCCAGGCTCGTCCCCGGCCGGTCGGGAACGCCCTGCACCGTGATCAGGGCCTCGTCCTTGGTGATCGCTGCCCCGCTTACGGGCAAATCCGGCCGCTCCGGCTCCGCGACGATCATCGTCCCCGGCTGATCCGTAAAGCTCGACCGCACGTGGATCGGCACATCGAACTTCTTGCCGAACTCGATGCTGCGGCTGTGCATCACGCCCGCGCCCAGGCTGGCCAGTTCGAGCATCTCGTCGTAGCCGATCCGGCCGACGCGGCGGGCCTCGGGCACGACCCGCGGGTCGGTCGTATAGACGCCATCGACGTCGGTGTAAATCTCGCAGGCGTCGGCCCGCAGCACCGCCGCCAGGGCGACCGCCGTCGTATCGCTGCCGCCGCGGCCGAGCGTCGTGATGTTGAAGTCGTCGTCGATCCCCTGGAAGCCGGCGGCGATGACGATGTGGCCCTCGTCCAGCGATTTCCGCAGCCGCGTGGTCTCGATCGACTTGATCCGGGCCTTGCGATAGCTGGCGTCGGTCTTCACGCCGATCTGGGCTCCGGTCAGGCTGACCGCCTTGTGGCCCAGCGAGTGAATCGCGATCGCCATCAGGGCCACGCTCACCTGCTCGCCGGTCGAGAGGAGCATGTCCATCTCGCGGGCCGGCGGCCGGTCGGTGATCTTAGCCGCCAGCTCCAACAGGTCGTCGGTCGTATCGCCCATCGCGCTGACGACCATCACGACCTGGTTGCCCTCCTGCTGCGCGCGGATCGCCCGCCGCGCCGCCCGCAGGATTTTCTCGGGGCTGGCGACCGAAGAGCCGCCAAACTTCTGCACGATCAGTGGCATGTCCAACCTTACTTTGCTCGTAGCGGGTCCTGCTCCGCGCTCCGCGGCTGGAAGCCGCCGCTACGTCGCTAATCTCCCTGCGTCCCCGCAAACCGTCCAGCCCCGTCGACTATGCATGCATACCGAAAGAAAAATCTCCCCGGCAAGAATCGGTTTAAACTGTTGGTGTGACACGAGTTGTGTCATTCATGATGCAAGTCGGTTATGCAGTTTAATGCAACTTAGGCAGCGGAATTCAGCGAATGTCCCGCGGCGTCATCTGGGAGCCCGCACTGCCGTCGCGGCCCAATGGGGTTGGAGGTCCCTGCCGCATACGCACCACCTGGATAGGTAAGTATGAACTGGCCTTTCTGCGCCGATTTCGCCGCAAGATTGGACGACGTATCGACTTGCATCTGATCACCCGCCAACCCGTTAACAAGTTATATATTGCACATTTGCTGCCGCCTCAGCTGGTGGCACTCGCAACAAGATGCGAACTCGACCTTCTGCCAAAATGACAGGCCCGCTGCGCCAAATGGGACTTTTTTGCAAATACCGTACCAATGTTCACAATTCCGCCAAGCGGCGGAATTGACTCACGGCATGGAGGGCATGCCGAGGGGTGAGGCCGGGGGAGGTGGCGTCTT
>DASRJB010000037.1:0-7487 GCA_035649715.1 Pirellulaceae bacterium | reverse complement strand
CCGCTGGCCGGCGGCCGCACAGCGCTGACCATCGCCGACGTCAGCGGCCACGGGCTGGGCCCGAGCCTGCTCATGGCGTCCGTGCGGGCCGCGCTGCGGACGCAGCTGCTGGACGATTCCAACCCGCAGTCGCTGCTCGAGCACCTGGCCCGCGCGCTGGCCGACGACTTCGAGCACGGCGCGTTCATCACGATGTTCCTGGGCCTGCTTGATCCTACAAAGCACGAGCTGCAGCACTCGAATGCCGGCCACGGACCCGTGCTGGTCTACCGGCCGGCCGCGCGGCAATTCGACGAGTTGAAATCGACCGGCGTACCGCTGGGGGTCATCGTGCCGACCGACTATCCGCTCGCGCCGCCTGTGGCCTTCGCGCCGGGGGACCTGCTGATCCTGGTCACCGACGGCATCGTCGAGTCGATGGACAAGCGGGGCGAGCAGTTCGGCGTCGAGCGCTTGAAATCGCTGGTCGCCAAACAGCACGCCCTGCCGGTCCAGGAACTGGCCCGCCAGATCGGCCGCCAGGTCGAGCTGCACTACGTCGGCGACAGCCCGCCGGACGATCTCACCGTCCTGCTCCTCCGCCGCACGGGCCCTTGACGCACGTCGGTTTGACGCTCGCAGAGTGCCCGGCTATCGTGAGTTTCGCTGCCCGTCCCTCCCCTGCGTTGGAGCTCGCCATGCGATTCTGGTTCGTCTTTTCTGCCGTGGTTGTCTCCCTGATTCCTGCCTCGACACGCGCCGCCGACGAAGCCAAGACGATCGTCTTCGTCGCCGGCCGGCCCAGCCACGGCTATGGCGCGCACGAGCACAACGCCGGCTGCACGCTGCTGGCCCACGAGCTGCGTTCGGCCCTGCCGAAGTACACCTGCCACGTGCACCTCAACGGCTGGCCGCAGGACAAGGCCGCTTTCGACAAAGCCGACTGCATCATCATGTATTGCGACGGCGGAGGAGGGCACATGGTCAATGCGCACCTCGACGAGGTCGATGAGTTGGCCAAGAAGGGCGTCGGCATCGTCTGCATCCACTACGGCGTGGAAGTGCCCAAGGGAAAGAGCGGCGATAAATTCCTCGACTGGATCGGCGGCTACTTCGAGATGAACTGGTCGGTGAACCCGCACTGGACCGCGAAATACGAGAACCTTCCGGACCATCCGATTTGCCGCGGCGTGCAGCCGTTCGAAATCAACGACGAGTGGTACTACCACATGCGGTTTCGCGAGGGGCTGAAGGGGGTGACGCCGATCCTCACGGCCCTGCCGCCGAAGGAAACGCTCAGCCGCGGCGACGGCACCCACAGCGGCAATCCGGCCGTGCGCGAGGCGATCGCCAAGGGGGAACCGCAGCACATGGCCTGGGCCGCGGAGCGCGAAGGGGGCGGCCGCGGTTTCGGATTCACAGGCGGCCACGACCACTGGAACTGGGGCGATCCGAACTTCCGCAAGGTCGTGCTCAACGCGATCGTCTGGTGCGCCAAGGGCGAAGTGCCCTCCGGCGGCGTCGAATCGCCCGTCGTGACCCTCAAGGCTCTCGAAGCCAACATGGACCCGAAGAACAAGGGGAACTTCAACCGCGAGAGCATCCGCCAGAAGCTGAAGCTGCCGCCCGACGAGCCCGCGGCTGGCGGCGCGGCAAGTGCGGCGCCCGCGGCCAATCAAGCGGCCGAAGCGCAGCCCGCGGCTAGCAATACTGCGCAGCCCGCCGCCAGAAACACTGAGCAACCGCGGCGCGGGCAGCGGGGCAAGGGCGGCCCGTCGCGGCCGACGTATTCCAGCCCACTCGTCTCGTCGGCTACGAAGAACCATTCGGTTGAGATCGACATTGACATCACCGGCGCTCGTCGCCTGTGGCTGGTCGTGAACGACAACGGCGACGGCTTTGGCTGCGACTGGGCCGACTGGGCCGAGCCGCGGCTGATCGGCCCGTCGGGCGAGAAGAAGCTGACGGAGATCTCGTGGAAGTCGGCGACGGCCGGCTACGGCAACGTCTTCGTCAACAAGCGCTGCGACGGCAAGGAGGGGCTCGTCATCAACGGGCAGAAGGTCGAGTACGGCATCGGCACGCACGCCAACAGCATCATTCAATTCGACCTTCCACAGGAGGGCGGCTACACGAGGTTCAAAGCCCGCGGCGGCCTCGACGAGGGTGGCACCAGGCAAGGCTGCGGCTCCACGGTGCAGTTTCAGGTCTATCTCAATCAGCCGCCGGAGGGCGTTGGGCGGGCCAGCGGGGCCGTGGTCGCCGGCAGCGATTCGCCGGTGCACGCCGCGGCCAGCGCGGTAACCAACCTGGACGTTGCCGAGGGCTGCGAGGCCGCGCTGTTTGCTTCCGAGCCGGACATCAGCAACATCACCAACATCGACATCGACCACCTCGGCCGCGTCTGGGCCTGCGAGGTGAAAAACTACCGCAAATGGAACGGCAGCCGGCCGGAAGGGGACCGGATTCTCGTGCTGGAAGACACCGACCGCGACGGCAAGTGCGACAAGCAGGCGGTCTTCTACCAGGGCCGCGACATCGACTCGGCCCACGGCGTGTGCGTGCTGGGCAAGCAGATCATTGTTTCGGCCGGCGACAAGGTGCAGGTCTTCTACGACGAGAACGGCGACCTGAAGGCCGACGCCAAGCGCAGCCTGCTGTTCACCGGCATCAGCGGCACGCAGCACGACCACGGCATCCACGCCTTCGTCTTCGGCCCCGACGGCAAGCTGTACTTCAACTTTGGCAACTCGGGTAATCAGCTCAAAGACAAGGATGGCAAACCCGTCGTCGATAAGGCGGGCAACGCGGTCGCCGCCAACCGCAAGCCCTACCAGCAGGGAATGGTCTTCCGCTGCAACCTCGACGGCAGCCAGGTCGAGACGCTGGGCTGGAATTTCCGCAACAACTGGGAGGTGGCGGTCGATTCGTTCGGCACGCTCTGGCAGAGCGACAACGACGACGACGGCAATCGCGGCGTGCGGATCAACTATGTGATGGAATTCGGCAACTACGGCTACGTCGATGAGTTCACGGGCGCGGCCTGGAAGACGCCCCGCGAGAACATGGAGAAGGAGATTCCGCAGCAGCACTGGCACCTGAACGACCCCGGCGTCGTGCCCACGCTGCTGCTCACCGGCGCGGGCTCGCCGACGGGCATCTGCGTCTATGAAGGCGCGCTCCTGCCCAAGGTGTTCCACGGCCAGGTCATTCACTGCGACGCCGGCCCGAGCGTCTGCCGGGCGTATCCGGTGACCAAGGACGGTGCGGGCTACAAGGCGGAGACCGTCGATATCCTCTCCGGCGCTCGCGACAACTGGTTCCGGCCCAGCGACGCCTGCGTCGCGCCCGACGGCTCGCTGTTCGTCGCCGACTGGTACGATCCGGGCGTCGGCGGCCACAACCAGCAGGAGGTCGACAAGGGCCGCATCTTCCGCGTCGCCCCGCCGGGCGCGAAATACAGCGTCCCGATATACGACTTCGCGACGCCGGCCGGCTGCATCCAGGCGCTGGCCAGCGCGAACCTCGAGGCCCGCTACCTGGCGTTCACGGGGCTGATGTCCCAGGGCGACAAGGCCCATCACCCAGTCGAAGAGGCGATCGAAAAGGGGACCGAGCCGCGGCTGAAGGCCCGCCTGCTGTGGGTGCTGGCCCAGATTCCCGGTGAAGGCGAGGAAGCCATCGAGCTCGCGCTGGCCGACGGCGACGACCAGGTCCGCGTGACCGGCGTCCGCATCGCCAGGCAGCTGGGCCAGGACATCGCCGAGTTGTCCGGCAAGCTGGCCAAGGAATCGTCCAAGCAGGTCCAACGTGAGCTGGCCATCGGCCTCCGCCACAGCAAGTCGCCCAAGGCCCCGGCGGCTTGGGCCGAGTTGGCGGTACAGTACGACGGCCAGGACCGCTGGTACCTGGAAGCCCTGGGGCTGGCCGCGGACAAACAGTGGGACGCCTACCTCGATGCTTACCTCTCCAAAACCAGCGAGCCCTGGAAGACGCCCGCCGGCCGCGACATCCTCTGGCGCAGCCGGGCCAAGAAGACTCCCGAGCTGCTGGTGAAGATCATGAAAGACCCCGCGACCAAGGAAAGCGATCAGCCGCGATATTTCCGTGCGTTCGATTTTCTCAATGGTCCCGAGAAGGAAGCGGCTCTGAAGAGCCTGTTGGAGTAAGTGGTGAGTGCACTCTCGATTGTGACTGACACATGCCCCGTTTGTTCGCGACTTGCCTTTTCGTGTTCTTTGTGGCCATCCTGCCAACCGCTGCGCAAGACGACGCGCAGAAGGCCAAGGACGCGCTGATCGTTCGCACGCTGCTGCGGCTGCCGGGGATCGACCTGTCGGCCAAGCCCGAGGCGAAGGCGGCGCTCCTCAGGCACTTGGAAACGCTCAAGGGGACTGACCAGTACGTCGAGATCGTCGAGAAGTTCCGCCTGAGCGAGACAAAGGAGGAGCTGTTGCGGCTGGCCGTGGAAAAAGGCGACAGCTCGCTCGGTGTCAAAGCCGCAGGGCTGCTGGTGAAGTTGGACCAGAAGGACGCGATCACCAAGGCCATCGCCGATCCCGATCCGGCTAAGGCGGCGAAGTTCATTACGGCGCTGGGCCTGCTCGCGGATGCGAAAATCAACGACTGGCTGGAGCCCCTGGTTTCCGACGTGCAGAATCCCGCTGCGACTCGAACCGCGGCGGTGACCGCGCTGGGTCGCAATGCTCCGGGGCAGAAGTGGCTGCTGGCCACAGTCGAGCAAGGCAAATTGCCCGAGGACTGCAAGTTCGCAGCGGCCAACGCCCTGCTCGCCAGCGCCGACGAGGCCATCCGCACCGCGGCCGCCAGGCACCTGTCGCTGCCCGCCGTCGCCGGTGGCGAGCCGCTGCCGCCGATCGCCGAGCTGGTCAAGCGCCGCGGGGACGCGGCCCGCGGACGCGAGCTGTTCTTTGGCATGACGGCGACCTGCGCGAAGTGCCACAAGGTCAAAGGCGAAGGCAAGGAGGTCGGCCCTGATTTATCCGAGATCGGCACCAAGCTCTCGAAGGAGGCGCTCTACCTGTCGATTCTCGATCCCAGCGCGGGCGTGAGCTTCAACTATGAGACCTGGCTGGTTCGCGATTTCGAAGGGACGATCCTGACCGGCGTCCTCGTCAGCCAGACCGACGCCGAGATCGAGCTGAAAACCGCCGAGGCGATTTCCCATAAGCTGAAGCGCAGCGATATCGAGCAGCTGAAGAAGTCTCCCCTCTCGTTGATGCCCGCCGATCTCCAGAAGCAACTCCAGGCCCAGGACCTGGTGGACATCGTCGAGTACCTGGCCGCGCTGAAGAAGGAGTGAGCGTCGTGGCGATGCTGACGGAGACGATTGCAGACCAGCGCGCCTGGACTCGGGCGACCGCCGGCAGGCCAGACCACTGGTATCGGCCGCTGCCGCCGGGCCTGGCGGCGGCGCTCGCGGAGGAGGTCGACCGAGCACCCGCCGCTCAGCCGTTGACTGAATTGCGGCTGAGCGACGAACTGCACCGCACGTGGGAGGGATCGCTCGCTCCGGCGCGGCGCGACTTGGCGGCCGGCCCGGGGTTTGTGATCCTGGAAGGCCTGGACGGGCTGCCGGCTCGAACGGCGACCGGCTGCTACTGGCTGCTCGGCCAGTTGCTGGGCCAGCCCTTTGCACAAAACGTGCAGGGCACGTTGCTCTACGACGTCCGCGACACCGGGCAGGACGTGGCCGCCGGAGCGCGGTTCAGCGTCACGAGCTATGAGAGCAGCTATCACACGGACAACTCTTTCGGCGACGGCGTGCTCGACTACGTGGGCCTGCTCTGCCTGCAAACGGCGAAGGCCGGCGGGCTCAGCCAGAACGTCAACGCCTACGCCGTGCACAACGTGCTGCTCTGCGAGCAGCCCGCTGCGCTCGCGCTGCTTTATCAGCCGTGGCACGTCGATCGGCGGGGCGGGTTTCGCGAAGGCGAGTCGCCCACGGTCCGGCGGCCGATCATTACCTGGGACGGCCGCGAGTTGACGGTGCGCTACCTGCGGTATTGGATCGAGGCCGGCCACGAGAAGGCGGGCCAGCCGCTCACGGCGGACGAGCGGCGGGCGCTAGACATCTTCGACGCGGTGCTCGCCCGGCCCGAGCTGCGGATCGAATTCGCCCTCCGCCCTGGCGAGGCGTACTTCATCAACAATCGCTGGATCTTGCACAACCGCACGGCGTTCACCGATTACGCCGAACCAGAACGGCGGCGGCATCTGGTCAGGCTGTGGCTGCGCGCCGGGGATGGGGCATGACCGTGCCGGCCGTGGAGGGCGCTCGCACCGCGGCAGGCGAGGATCGACTCCTCCGTCTGCGGCGCTGGCTCGGTCTAGTCGGAGCGCCGCTGGCATTCGGCATCGTCCTGGCCTGCCGCTTTCCCGGCCTCACGCCGCCGGCGCATCGGCTGGCGGCGATTGTGGCTGCGGTCATGGTGCTTTGGATCAGCGAAGCGTTGCCGCTGCCGGTGACGGCGCTGGCGGCCGCGGCGGCGTGCATCCTGCTGCAAGTCGCGCCGGCCAAGGACGTGTTCCTGCCCTTCGCCGATCCGCTGATCTTCCTGTTCATCGGCGCGTTCATCCTGGCGCGGGCCCTGTTCCTGCACCGGCTTGACCGCCGGTTGGCGTTTTGGGTTCTGGCGCTGCCGTGGGTCGGCGCGCGGCCGGGACGCGTGCTGGTCGCGCTGGGCGCGGTGACGGCGTTCATCTCGGCCTGGGTCGCCAACGCGGCGACGACGGCCATGATGTACGCCATCGCCATCTCACTGATCCACTCCCTGGCCGATTCCCGCCGCGGCCGGCCGCTCGTGCAGCCGGCGTATGCCACGGGCCTGCTACTGATGACGACCTTTGCTGCCTCGGTGGGCGGGCTGGCCACGCCGGTCGGGGCCGCGCCAAACCTGATCGGGCTGGGCTTCATCCGCAACCGGCTGGGCGTGAACTTCTCGTTTCTCGACTTCTGCACCGTCGGCGCGCCGGCGGCGGCGGTGCTGTTTCTGTTCGTGGCCGGCTATCTGGCGCTGCTCTGCCCGGCCGGCGTCCGCGAGATCGAAGGCGGCCGCGAGCTGTTTCGCTCGGAGCGAAGCAAGCTCGGACCATGGACTTGGGGCCAGCGCTCCACGCTCGTCGCCTGCACGCTGACGATTGGCCTCTGGCTCGCACCAGCCGCGCTGGCGCTAACGCTCGGCGAGCAATCGCCCCTCTATCAATACGTGGACGACGCGGTCCCGGAAGCGGTGGCGGCGCTGCTGGGCGCAGTCCTTCTCTTCCTGCTGCCGGGCGACTTGCTGGCGACGGGCGAACGGGGGCGGGCCATCAGCTGGGAAGACGCGGCGCGGATCGACTGGGGCGTGATCCTGCTCTTCGGCGGCGGCCTGAGCCTGGGCCTCTTGGCCTCGCAAACGGGCCTGGCCCAGGCGATCGGCCGCGATCTGGCCGCGGTCCTGCCGGCGCACTCGCCGCTGGGCCTGGTCGTCCTGGCGACCGTCACC
>DASRJB010000036.1:0-3265 GCA_035649715.1 Pirellulaceae bacterium | reverse complement strand
GGGCAAGCCGTCGCCGCAGCAGATCGCCGCCGCCCAAGCCCTCCAGCAGGCTCAGCGACAGTTTGCCAACGCCCAGCAGATGACTGGCGAGGGTGCGGCCGAAGTCTCCGGCCAGCAGGAGGTCGCGAACCAGCCCATCCGCGAGGGTCTCGAAACCGCCTCACGACTGAATCAGCCGCTGCCAGGCGAGCCGATGCCTGGCGATGGAACGTCGCCTCCAGGCTCGCCGGGTGAAGGGCAGCCGATGGGGCAGCCAATGCCGCCCCAGGGACAGGGGCAAGGTCAACCGATGCCGGGACAGGGTCAGGGGCAGCCGATGCCTGGACAAGGGCAAGGCCAGGGCCAGCCGATGCCGGGTCAGGGTCAAGGTCAGCCGATGCCCGGCCAGGGTTTGGGCACCGGCCTGGTGCCGAATTCGCCGGAGGTGACGGCGCAGCAGATCGCCGGCCCCCAGGCGAACGCCGCCGCGGCCGCTGCGATGGCCGCCGCCGCGCAGGCAGCGCAGGCACAGGGTCAGGGCCAGCCGATGCCGGGCCAGGGCCAACAGCCGATGCCGGGCGCTGCCCAGACGGCGAGCAAGGGCGGCGCGGTGAAGGGTCCGCCCTCCCAGAACCCCGATCAGGCCAAGGGCGAGTTGCAAGTCGAACCGGCGGCCGACGCCGACAGCCGGGGGAGCCTGGCCAATCAGGACGCGGCGGCGGGCGGGCTGAAATTCAAGGATGAGCCGTGGTTTGCGAAGCTGCCGCCGAGCTTGCAGGCCGCCATCCAGGCCAAGGCCCGCGGCAAAGCGCCCCGCGGCTACGAAGAGCGGCTGCGGCGGTATTTTGAGAGTGTTGACTAACGGCAACTTAGGGCACGCCCTCTGTGGCGTGCCGGAACCGACAATTGCGTTTTTGTTGCAGATCGGGGAACGCCACAGTTGGCGTTCCCTACCGAATTTGGAGATCGCAATGACCGAGAAGACCCCACCCGACGATATCGCCGCGGTGCAGCGGTGCGAGCAGGCCTACAACCGCCTCCGCGATGAGCTGTCGAAGGTGATCGTCGGGCAGAACGAAGTGATCGAGCAGGTGCTGGTGGCGATGTTCGCCCGCGGGCACGCGCTGCTGGAAGGCGTGCCGGGGCTGGCGAAGACGCTGCTGATCAGCTCGCTGGCCAAGTCGCTGCACCTGACTTTCAAGCGGATTCAGTTCACGCCCGACCTGATGCCCAGCGACGTGACCGGCACCGAGGTGATTCAGGAGGATCCGGAGACGCGCCAGCGCGGATACAAGTTCCTGCCCGGGCCGCTCTTCGCCAACATGCTGCTGGCGGACGAGATCAACCGCACGCCGCCCAAGACGCAGGCGGCGATGCTGGAGGCGATGCAGGAGCGGCAAGTCAGCGCGGGGGGCACGATGCACCAGCTGCCGGCCCCATTCTTCGTGCTGGCGACGCAGAATCCGCTGGAGCAGGAAGGCACCTATCCGCTGCCCGAGGCCCAGCTCGACCGCTTCCTGCTCTACATCAAGGTCGATTACCCGAGCGCTTCCGAAGAGTGGGAGGTCGCCCGCCGCGTGACGACGGGGCAGCTCGGTGAGATCGAGGCGGTGCTCTCGGGCGAGGAAATCCTGCAGATGCAGAAGCTGGTCACGCGCGTGCCGGTGAGCGACCAGGTGCTGGGCTATGCCTGGGCGCTGGTGCGGGCCACGCGGCCGGGGCAGAAAGAGGCCCCGGAGTTCGTCAACCGCTGGGTCAGCTGGGGCGCTGGCCCCCGCGGCGTGCTGACGCTCGTGACTTGCGCTAAGGCCCGCGCGATCCTCTACGGCCGCTACCACGCCACGGTGGCCGACGTGCAAGCCGTCGCCAAGCCCGCCCTCCGCCACCGCCTCAACGGCAACTACGCCGCCCAGGCGAACGGCCTCAACAGCGAAAAGCTGATCGACATGCTGTTCGAAGCCGTGCCGGCGGATCGGAAGTACGAGAAGCCGGCGGCGTGAGGTCTTCCCATGACTAGTTCGCTGCGAGTTCGCTGGCGGTTCAGCTTGGGCTCCCTGCTGGCTTTGGTGTCTGTTGTTGCGGTCTGCGCCGCGTTGTATGCCGCGCGTCATCGCGCTCTGCAAGCTCAGGAGCGTGCCTTCCGCGCAATTCCCGCAAAGGGCGGCTTGATCTTGGTGTATCCCGAGGGAACGCAGATCATTTTGCATCCGCAATATGTCGTGTGTGCCGAGCGAGCGACCAAAGTCATCAACCCAATAGAGAAGCCAACCGATTTTACTGACGCAGACCTGCACTTGCTGGACCACATTATCGGCTTGAATCACGTCAACTTCGCCGGCTCGGCAGTAACTGAGAAAGGCCAAGCGGAATTCACCAGCAGGCATAAGAACTGCCATACCGCGCAATAACACAGTCTAGATTTCGCCTTAAGCATCGCATGGCCAAATCCATCCTCAGCCGCTATCTCGATCCCGACGTGCTCAGCGTCGTGGCGGATCGGCATTTGGATCCGAAGGGGCTGGTGATTGGCAACCTGGCGGGGGCGCATAAGTCGCCGCTGGCGGGGTTCGCGGTGGAGTTCGCGGGGCATCGCGAGTACGTGCCGGGGGACGATCCCAAGCACCTGGATTGGCGAGTCTATTTCACGCGCGACAAGTATTTCGTCAAGCAGTATGAGCTGGAGACGAATTTCGTCTGCCACCTGGTGCTCGACGTCAGCGCGTCGATGCGCTACGGCGACGCCCGCGAGCAGAAGCTGCTCTACGCCGCCCAGATGGCCTCGACGCTCGGCTATTCGGTGATCCGGCAGAGCGACAAGGTCTCGCTGTTCACGTTCGACGACCGCGTCCGCGGAATCGTCACGCCCAGCAACTCGATGTCGCAGGTCGTGCGACTGACCGAGCACCTCGACCAGATCGACCCGGTCGAGAAAACGAACATGCCGGCCTGCCTGAACGAAATCGCCGGCCGCCTGGGCCGCCGCGAGATCGTCATGATCTTCAGCGATTTCTTCACCAACGTGGACGAGCTGGAGCCCGTGCTCCAGCGGCTGCGGTACGCCCGGCACGAGGTCGTGCTGTTCCACGTCATGCACCACGACGAGCTGGCCTTTGAGCTCGACGGCATGGTCAAGTTCGTGGGACTGGAAGACGCCGACGAATTCCTCGCCCAGACCGACGACTTGCGGCGAGGCTATCTGCAGGCTGTGCGGCAGTTCTCCGAAAGGCTGCAGGAGATCGTCCACCGCAACGGCTGCGAGCGGGTCATCTGCGATACCAGCCGCGGC
>DASRJB010000035.1:0-4289 GCA_035649715.1 Pirellulaceae bacterium | reverse complement strand
CATCGGCGTCAAAGTGGCCAACGTGGAGACGGAACAGGTTGAGCCCAATTATCGCCACGACCCCAATCACCCTTATGCCATCAAGAGCGGGCCCAAGAAAGGATATGTGGCCTATCCCAATATCAATATGACCGCCGAGATGGTTGATGCACTCGTGGCAACTCGCGCGTATGAGGCCAATTTGGGTGCCATCGAGCTGAGCAAGAATATGGCCCAGCAATCGCTGCGAATTCTCGGCTAAGCGATGAGGTTATGAAATGACTCCAGTTGCCGGACTGCCAATCGCGCCGCCGCCGCTGCCCACCATCGGCGGGCAGCAGCCGAATTTGCCCGCCGGAGCACAGCCCTTCAAGAACGTGCTGGTGGAGGCCTTGGAGCAGGTCAACGCCATGCAGAGCCAGGCGAACCAGGCCGTCGAACAGCTCGTGACGGGCGGCGACGTGAATCCGGCGGAAGTGCTGACGACCCTGCAGAAAGCCGACATGTCATTCCGCATGATGCTCCAAATCCGCAACAAGCTGTTACAGGCCTATCAAGAGATCAACAACATCCGGATTTGAGTTGAAGCGAGGGTCCACGGATGGACTTTATCAATAAAGCCTGGCTCCAGCTGGCCGAGCTGTTCCGCTCGATGAGCGTCGGCGCGCGTGTGGCGACAGCGGCGCTGCTCGCGCTGGTAGTGATGAGCTTCGTCTATCTGTTTCAATACCAGGTCACTGGCGGCGATGAGTTCCTGCTGAACGGCCGGCCGTTTTCGACCAGCGAATTGAAGGAGATCGAGGCCGCGTTCGCCAAGGCGGGACTCGGCCAGAGCACGGTCGTCGGCAACTGCATCCGCATTCCGCGCGGCCAGAAAGAGGTCTACCTGGCGGCGCTGGCCGACGGCAACGCGCTGCCCGCGGACTTTCACAACTATTTCGATCAGGCGACCACCGGCGACAGCCCGTTCGCCAGCAAGCAGTCCCTCGACCTGAAGCGCTGGAACGCCAAGCAAAAAGAGCTGGCCCTCATCATCGGCAAGATGCACGGCATCGAATCGGCGACCGTGCAGTACGACGAAGAGGTCAAGCGCGGACTCGTCCAGGAGAAACGCCAGACGGCGATGGTCGCCGTGCAATCGGCCGGCCGTCTGGACGAAGACCAGATCCGCTCGATCCGCAACATCGTGGCCTCGGCCTATGCCGGCCTCGACCGCCGGCAGATCACGATCACCGACCTCGCCACCAACCAGACCCATGGCGGCGCGATCGGCCCCGACGGCGTCCCCGAAGACGAAAGCCTCTACGCCTCGCACAAGCAAAAATACGAGCGCTCCTGGCAGGAGAAAATCTCCCAGCAGCTGTCGATGATTCCCGGCGTCGTCGTCGGCGTCAACGTCGAGCTCAGCCCCGAGATCGAGCACACCTCGGACCTGCTCAAGCTCGACCCCAAACCCGTGACGGTTTTGGCCGGCGAGTATTCGAAGGACTCGACAATCCAGGGGCCGGGGAACGGCGGGCGACCCGGCGCCCAGAGCAACGGCGTTCACGGCAACACGCCGGTGAATTTGAACCTGACGGCTTCCAACGGCCCCCAGTCTCAGACGACCGAGTCCCGTTCCAACACCCACAACGTGCCGGGGTTCGAGCACCAGGTCCAGCGGAACGCGGCCCTCGTCCCGACGCGCGTCACCGCGTCGATTGAGGTGCCGGCCAGCTACTACGTCTCGATTTGGAAACAGCGAAACTCGCAGCCGGAAGGCCAGCCGCCCAAGAAGCCCGACCCGGCCGAGCTCGCCACGATCGAAACCGAGACGAAGAACCGCATTAAGGAGACGGTGCACAATCTGCTGCCGCGGGTGATACAGGGCACCGATCCCTGGCCGCACATCAACGTGCAGACCTACACCGACATGCCGATCGTCGCCGCCGCCGCGCCCACAGTTGCCAAAACCGCAACCACGTGGCTGGCCGGCAACTGGCAGACGCTAGCCCTGGTCGGACTGGGCCTGGCGAGCCTGGCCATGCTGCGGGGCATGGTTCGGCAGGCGGCTGGCCTGCCGCCGGCTGCTCCCGCCGCGGTCAGCGAGGAGCCGCGGCCGCGCTTGACGATCCACGAGCCGCCCGCCGCTGAAGAAGACCCCGAACCGTCGCGGGCGCTCAAGCGCCGATTCACGGCGACCGGACCCGATTTGAAGACCGAGTTGCAAGAGATCGTAAAGGAGAACCCCGACGCCGCCGCGACGATCCTTCGCGCCTGGATCGGCGAGGCGGTGTAACCTGCGATGCCCCCACTTTCCCCCACACTGCGAAAGGCCGCCATCCTGATTTCGGCGCTCGACGACCGCACGGCCGACGCGCTGCTCGACCAGATCGGTCCGCAGGACGCCGCCAAGGTACGCAGCGCTTTGGTCGCGGCGGGCGACATTCCCGCCGACGAACAAGAGGCCGTGCTGGCCGAATTTCTGCAGACAAAAGGCGGGGCAGCAGCGGACGACGTGGCCTTGGAGATCGATCCGGCACGGCCTGAATCCGCGCCGCAGCACGCCGCGGGACCGACGCACGCCGAATCCACCGCAGCAGGCCCGCTGGCATTCCTGCGCGAGGTCGCGCCGCAGGCCCTGGCCCGCGTGCTGTGCACCGAGCAGCCGCAGGCGGTGGCCGTCGTTGTGTCGAGCCTGTCGGCAGAATTAGCGGCCGAGCTGCTGGAGCGGCTGCCGCAGGAATTGGCGACTGACGCCCTGGAGCGGCTAGCCTGGCTCGAAGAGCCGGCCGCCGAAGCGCTCGCCGACCTGGCACGTACGCTGCGACAACAACTTGGGCCTCACCTTGGCAGTGCGGCCGCGAATCGCCAGTCGCGCGCCCATCAGAACGCTATCCGCACCGCCCTCGCGGCCCGCCGACGGCAAGTTGGCCCCGCGCTGGCTGTCAGCATCGAACGCTATCGACTGGAGTCGGCAGTGGAGTCCGTACAGCCAGCGGGGCTCGTTGAGTTCAACGAACTGGCGCAATTCGACGAAGAATCGCTCCGCCGCGTCTTTGCCGCAGCCGATCCGCAGCTGGCCCTGGTGGCGCTCACCGGCGCCGACGAGCGCCTCGTGGCGCGCATCCTGCGCTCGCTGCCCAGCGGCGACGCCGCCGTGCTGCGGCAGCGGCTGGAGCACCCGGGGCCAATCCGGCTGCGGGAGATTGAGCACGCGCGGCAGTCGCTCTCAGCCATCGCCGCGCGGCTGGCACGCGCAGGGGAGATCACGCTGCCGCAGAGCATCCGTTTCGCCGCAGCCGCCTAGCCGCCGAGAAGTCCCGATCCCATGGCCGGAATCATCAAAGCCGCGAGCAGCTCCAACGTCGCGACGAGCGAGCCGGCGCGGGCGTTCCAGTTCGACGATATGGGGCAGTCGTACCTGGGGAACGTCAAAGCGGAGGCGGCCAGAATTATCTCCGAAGCCCGCCAGGAGGCCGCGCGGATCAAAGCCAAGGCGACCGAAGAAGGCAAACAGGCGGCGATCGCAGCCGTCGAGGCCTCGCTCCGCACTCGCCTCGAGCAGCAGCTGAAAAGCGGCCTGGCCGCGCTGGCCCAGGCGTCGCAGAAGATCACCGAGTCGCGTCATGTCTGGCAGCGGCACTGGGAAACCCATGCTGTGCGCCTCGCCGCAGCGATCGCCGAGCGGCTCTGCCGACGCGAGCTGGCCCGCGATCCGGCGATCACGTTGACCTGGGTCCGCGAAGCGCTGGAGCTGGCCGCGGGCAACGCCCAGCTCGCCTTGCGGCTGAATCCAGGCGACCACGCAGCGCTGGCCACGCAGATTGAGCGCATCAGCCAGCAAATCGCCGGCCTGGCGCCGGTGCAGATTGTGGCCGACGAGGCGATTACGCCCGGCGGCTGCCGGGTCGAAACGCAGTTCGGTTCGCTCGATCAGCAACTCGAAGCTCAGCTGGCCCGACTCACGGATGAAATGCTCGCCTAGCATGTCAAGCGCCGTACAACTCGACGCGATTCTGCCGACGGCGATCGGCGGCAGCATCGTCCGCACCGAGGGGCTCGCCGCCGCCGTCGCGGGGCTGCCGGCACCGGTCGGGGCCGTCGTCGAGATCGAGCGGCTGTCGGGACGGCCAGTGGAGGCAGAAGTCATCGGCTTCCGCGGGCGCGAAACGATCGTCTTTCCGTTGGGCGAGATGGCGGGCGTGCGACACGGCCACCGCGTGCGATTGACGCGGACGCGGCGAATGCTGCGCGTCGGGCCGGAGCTGCTGGGCCGCGTGATCGATGCCCGCGGCCAGGCTATTGACCACTTGGCGCCGCCCGTGCTG
>DASRJB010000034.1:0-9659 GCA_035649715.1 Pirellulaceae bacterium | reverse complement strand
CTTGTTCGAGCTGGGCCTGTCGGTCAGCAAGGCCAAGATCGGCACGCACCTCGACCAGGTCGTCGATGTGTTCTACGTCAGCGACCAGCACACGGGCCGCAAGATCGACGACGAAGTGCGCCTCGCCGAAATCCGCCGCCGGCTGCTGGCCGCCATCGAGGCCGGCGAGTAGAGGGGTGGCACTGGCGTGTCGCCAGTGCCGATCGAAGGGGAAAAGAGCGAGCGCCCGGGCTTCCGCTCAAACGGGATATTCTCGATGAGGCCAATTCGCAGGCCGGGTTGGTTCGCAGGGTAACCGATACTCAAAAGACCCGCCCAGACACTTGCGAAACGCCAGTGCCACCCAAGCGCAGCGACTCGATCCAGGGAAAACGCACATACGGCTCGCGCTGGAAGATGGCGAGGTGCTCGGGCGGCAACCGGCCGACGACATCGGCTAGCTCACGGCGGTCGTCATCGGTAATCACCGTCGGCCGCGGGTTGCGGTTCTGCCGGCCGCGGAGGTCGAGCGTTTTGTGCTTCAGGCTCAAGCCAAGAAACTCGAACAGCTCCCGCACGCGGCCGGCGTCGCTCAATTCGTGGGGCGAGTGGAGCGTGAAGCAATTGGCCTGCTTGCCGCTTGCAGCCAGAAACTGCATCGCCCGGTTCTCAATCTCGATCCACTGCAGCAGGTACCACTGCAGGCGCGTGAGCTGTGCCCGCTCGAAGTGCTGAAAGATCGGCTCTAGCCCGGTGAGCGCCCAGCGAAAGTACTTCCGCCCGTCGCCGCCGCGGTAGTTCCGCAGCGGCAGATGCAGGCGGTGCAGCCAGGTCTCGCGATACGCCTCGCTTTTAGCCACCTTGAGCGGTTCGCGGACCAGGTGTACGAGCTTCAGGTTGGGGAAATACTCCGCGGCCAGATCCGACCACGACTTGAGGAAGGCATGGCTCGTCTCGACATACGCCGGTTGGCCGCACCGGGCGATTATCCGCGCCTTGCGGGCCACCAGCCTCCGGGTGTAATCCCGCTCGCCGACCGCGCGATCGTAAATCGGCCGGCCGAACATCGACGGATTGAACCCATACGGCTCATGCCGCGCCGCGCACGATCGCGCATTGCGGCGAATCAGCTCATACAAAAAGTGCGTCCCCGACCGGCCGCTGGCGAGAGCGAAGACGGTGAGCATCGAATGGCGGCCTGATGGCGATCTCCGCCGCTACTTCCCCTTCAGGGTAAACGACGAGTAGTGCAGGCCCGTCTCGTCGTTGACCATCATCCCGCCGCCGGGAGCGAGATACTGGGCAATTACCGCAAACGGTGGCAGCGGAGTGTCCTTGAGGGCCTTGTCGAGCGAGCCGAAGAACCGATTGTCCTCGGCCTGGCTCGCTAGCGCCTGCTTCGTCGTATCCGCGGTGGCCAGATCGTACCAGAATCGCATCCCTTCCTCCGGCCGGCTGAACTGCACCATGCCCGGCGCATCGCCGCCCGGCTGCCGCTTGATCTTGCTGGCGATCAGCTTGTAATCGAGCGAGTTGGCCAGGCCGCGGCTGAGATCGCTGGAGGTCAGCACGCATTCGCGGAACGCCCCCATGCTATCGCTGAACACCAGGCAGTCGCCGATCACGCCGAAGCAGGGCGACGGCTGCCGCAGGTTCGGCCGATCCTGCTGCCTCTGGGGCACCTTGATCGACCAGTAGCTGACGCTGCCGAACCGCTGCTTCTCCAGGTTCTGGCCGAAGCGGGCGACGACCTGATCGAGCACCGGCTGGACCGCCTTGGGGTCCTTCACCTTGATGCCGAAGATCGTCGTGATACTGTTGATCCGCACGGGCTTTTCCACCCACTGGCTGAAGGTCACGCGGCCGGCCATCAGGGGCAGAATTTCCTTCTCGAAATCGACGCCCAGGCGGTCGCTGATCCGCCGCTTCACTTCGTTCTGCAGGGCGTTTTCCTCCATCAGTCCGTTGTAGAGCTTGGCCGAGACGTTGAACGTCCGCTGAAAATCCCAGTGCAGCGTGGTGTAGCTGACGACGTCGCTGGGCACCCAAACTTCGGGCGTCGAGTCGCCCGACTTCATTGCGATCGCCTCGATCACGCCGGCCCGAGGATTATCCAGCAGCAAGTGAAAATGCTGCACTTCGTCGAATTCGCCGGTGGCGAAAGTCATGCTGCCGCCGACTCCTTTGAGGCCGTCGAGTCCCAGCACCGGCAACAGCGCCAGGCCGGTGGCCGCGAACGAGCCGCGGGCAAAGGCTTTCACGCCCTCGATCGGATCGACGAAGAACGTGACCTGCGGCGGATCGGTGACCGAGCCGGCGCAGCGGCTCATCACCGCGTTGTATTTGTCGTTGTCGGCCAGCGATTTCTCGGCGCCGCCGTTCCAGGCGATGAGCACCGAACGGGCCAGCTCTTTCGTGGTGGCGATCACGATCGAGCCGTCGCGCTCGATCAGGTAGAACTGCGTGTTGCCGCGGCCTGAATAGATCGCGACTTCCTGGTTCTCGATCTGCTCGGTGATCCGTGTGCCGCCGTTGTCTTGCAGAAAGGTCTCGCCGCTGGCCAACAGCTTTTTCACCTGGGCCATGCGGTCCTTGACGTCCAGGAAAAAGACGACGCCCGGCCGCTGCTCGGGGGGCGCGACCAGCGCGACGCAGACTTCTCCCTGCGGGATGCCCAGCACCTGGTCCAGCGGCAGGCCGACCTGCTCCTCTATCTGCCCCCAGGCTTCTTTCAGCGAGCCGTAGAGGCTGGAAACCAGCGGCTTGACGCTCTCGTCGCGGCCAATCTTGCCCAGCGACGTCTGGCGGAACCGCTCGATCAGCTGCGGCGTATCCGCGATCCGCAGGATGGCGATCGTCTCCACCGGCAGCAGCTTCGGGGCCACCGGCCGCTGGGCGAAGGCCGGCGCCAACGCCAGCAGCCAGCCAGCCAGCACGCCCATTGGCAGCATCGAACGCGAAATCAACCGTTTCACGGCAAAAGCCCCCGGAGTAAAGGCAGTTTTGGCAGAATTCGGGGTTAATACCCCAAACGGCGGTAGCGGGTTTCAAGCAGCCGCAACTTGCAGGCCCGATTGGGGTTTATACTCTGCTGCGCGCTTGCCAGCATCCGGCTGCGGCCTCAAAATGGATATTGGGCCGACAAAGCTTGGCTGACCGGCATGTTCGGTGCAGCAGGCTGGTATTGTACGCGGCCGGCTCAGCCGCGGACGAAACGGTGAATAGGGTATTGTCGGCCTTTGCTGAAGAGGTGCGGTGATGCGTACTGCATGGCTGATTGCGGCGGGCGTGGTGGTCGCGTTCGGGCTGGCGGACGCAGCTTTCGGGCAATCGACCCGAAATGGCATGTTCGGTCAGACCAGCGTCGGGGGCAGTGCCGCATCGCGCACGCCGACGGCCTCAACGGGCGCCCGCACCAGCACGGGAACCAGCGCTGGCGGCACCACGGGAACGACCCAGGGGGGCGTTTCTGCTGCCGCTTCTACCGGCGCTCCTAATGTGGCGATTGGAGCGCAAAATGCAGCCTCGGCAGTGACCTTGAATCAAACGCGGGGCGCGTTCGTCGGGGCCGACTCTTCCGACGCGGGCGTGACGAATGCCCGCAGCCTCATGGCGCTTCAGGGAGGTGCTCAGGGAGGTGCGGCTGGGCGCAGCAATACCAGCGGCCTCAATCAATTGGGTAACCTGTTCTCGCAGGGCCTGCAGCAGCTCAACCAGCAGAATCAGCGCGCCACCCGCCCGAAGATTCGCACGCCGCTGCGGATGGGCTTTCAGCCGCAGCCCGTCTCGCTGACACACGTCCGCAACTTCGAAACGCGGCTTACGAGGCTGCCGGGAGTCCGCTTTGTGGGTGCGCCGGAGGTAATGCTCGAGGGGCGGACGGCTGTTCTCAAGGGGACGGTCGCGTCGGAAGACGACCGGCGACTGGCGGAAGCCCTGGCGAAGATGGATCCGGAAGTGTTGGCCGTAAGAAACGAGCTGAAGGTTGATTCGTCGGCGACCAGGGCCGCGGAGGAGCTGCCGGCGGCGCGGCCGTAGGCGCGGCGTTGGGCTGCGCGGCAGTTGATGGGGCAGGCTGCGCGGTTTTCAATGCCGCCAGGATGGCCGCGGTCGCCCGTTCGCGAGCTGCGGCTTCGACTTGCGGTCCCGGCGGAAGCGGTGCTGCGGCGATCCGTTCCGCCAGCGAGCCGGACAGCTTGATTGTCAGTTCCCTCTCTCGAGCCGACGGCGGCAAATTGCTGGCCACCGGTGGTGCGAGATAGCTCGCTTGCTGCACGCCCGGCATCGCGGGCTGTCCCGGGTAAGGACGCCGGACCATCTCGTTCATCCCGAGCTTGCGATGGTCAAACTGCGTCGCCGCGTTCTCCGTCGTCGGTCCAGGCAGCAGCAGGCCGTGCGATTGCCCGACAATCAGTTGCCCGCTGGCGGCGGTGAAGATTGGGACGAGGCTGACCTCGACCTGCTCGTTGCCGACTTCGTCCCAGGGCAGCCAGACGCTGTAGCTCGCGCCGAGATCCGTCGGACTGAAGTGGGCCGTGAATTGCTCGGGGGTGAAAGCAAATTTCCGGTCGGGCATTTTGGTGCCGGCGCCGGGCTTGTTGTTGTAGCCGTACACGATGAGCTGCCCTTCCACGGGCACGGCGTTGTTATCGGTGTCGTAGAAATAGATCCGCCCGCCGAACCCGCGGGTCGGCTTGCCGCCGGGCGTATTGAGCAGCGCCGGCGACCAGATCACCGCCAGCCGCACCGGCCGCGAGAACTTGCTCTCCGTCACCTTCGGCTGCTCGGGCGCGTGCCAGTGCGGCGCTGGCATCGACTGGCAGCCGGCGAGCAGGCAGGCCGCCGCGAGTGCCACGAGAGACGAGTTTGGTCGCATGGCGTCGTTCCTTGGTCTCAAGGCCCGGAGGGCCGGCAGGCAGTAGCCCCGACCGTGAGGTCGGGGGACACGCCAAATTCGGTATTGATTGGAAGGCCCGGAGGGCCGACACCATGGCGGAAGCGACATTGTCGCGCCGGTGCCGGCCCTCCGGGCCTCCTGATGGCCTTTTTTTTCGCACGAATCCCCGACTTTCGGCCCTCCGGGCCTCGTTGTATCACCTCACCACCGGTTGCTGATAATTTGCCGGCACGACGAACTGCTGCTGCGCGGCTTGCCGCTGGCGGAGCGCGGCCTGAGTGCCCGCAGGCGGAACCGCCGGCTGCAGGGTCTGTGGCGTCAGCGGGCGCTGGTCGGGCGACGGGGGCAGCCCCTTCAAGGGCGGCGGCGGTACGAAGCCGGGCTCTGCCGGCGCGGCGTCGCCGAAGGCCTGCTGCTCGCCTGGCGGCAGCGGCGTCAGCCCAGCGGGCGGCGGCACGATCACGCTCGAAGGCTGCTGCCCGGGCGGTGGCAGCATCGGCGGCGTCAGCATCGGCGCTGGCGGCGGCGGCGTGGCTGACGGCGGGTTCGCGGCCGGCGGAGCGTAGTACGGCTGCGGGCCGGTTCCGCCCGGCATCAGCGGGTCGAGCGGCGGCTGGGTCGCCGGCGTCGGCTGCGGCCCGGCCGGCGTCAAATCCGGGAAGATGAACTCCGAGGAGTGCATGTTGTAGGCCGGGTTGCCCGACATCGCGACCGGACCGTGTATGTTCACGATGTCGGCCAGGCACCAGCTCATCCGCTCGCTTTCCCGCTGGTTGAGCCACTCATTCTGCTCGGCCGACTGCATCATATAGGGCGTGAGGATGATCAGCAGCTCCGTTCGCTGGTTGCTGACGGTGTCAAAGCGGAACAGCCGCCCGAGCACCGGGATGTCGGCGAGATACGGAACCCGGCGGGTGCTCTCGGTGAGACTCTTGGTGATCAGGCCGCCCAGGATGACGGTCTGGCCGCTCTTGGCCGAGACGGTCGTCTGGGCGGTGGTGAGCGGAATCTGCGGCGAGCGGACGACGTTGCCGTTGGCGTCGGTAAAGACCGGAATGCCCGTCGCATCGGGGCCGACCGACGACTTGGTCGCGTTGACCTGCATCACGATGGTGCCGTCCGGGCTGGTCCGCGGCGTAACTTCCAGAATGATGCCGACGGAAATGTCTTCCAGCTGCGGATTGGTGATGCCGACCTGGTTCTGCGCAATGCCCGTGATTCGCGGCACGAGCGCGCCCACGTTGACATACGCGAGCTGGTTGTCGAGCGTCTGCACCTGCGGCCGGCTGATGACCTGCAGCCGCTGGGACCGCTCCAGAGCCCGCAGCAAGACGTTGACCGACTCGTTGCTGGCGGTGAGCACCAGGCCGCCGAAGCCCAGCGTCGGATCGATGCGGCCCAGGGCCAGGTTCGAGAGGGCCTGGCCCGCGACATTTTCGCGGGTGGCCAGCGACTGCGGCGAGTTCTGGTTCGGCAAGATGATCGAATTGAAGGCAAAGCCCGGCTGCAACGCAGCGCCCGCGGCCGGCGGAATGCCGCGGTCGAACAGCAGCGAGTCCTGCAGACCCCACTCGACGCCGAACTGCTCGTCGTCGTTCAGCGTCACTTCGGCGATGAGCACCTGGATCGTGACCATCGGCGGGCGCTTGTCCAACTCCTTTATGATCGCCTGCAGCCGCTCGAAATAGCGCGGCGTGGCGCTGACGATCAGGCTGTTGGTGACCAATTCCGGCTCGACCAGGATTTCGCGTTCGATCTGCTGATAGGGTGTGACCAGTTCCGGCGCGGCCTGGTTCAACGTCCGCTGCTGCGCGAGCAGGTTCGTGATCGCCGTGGCCACGTCGAGGGCCGGCGCGTTGTGCAGGCGGATGACCGTGTTGATGCGTTCGGTCTGGCCGGAGACGTCCAGGAACAGGATGATGTTGCGGACGACCTCCAGGTCGGCCGGGTTGCCCGTGGCGATGATCGTGTTGGTCCGCTGATCGACGCTGAACCGCAGCGGCACGAGCGCGCTTTCACCCGCGCCCGTGGGCGACTGGTTCAGACCCTGCTGGCCCTGGGCGCCCTGCTGGGCCTGGCCGAACAGCGTCTGGAGCATCGTCGAGAGCGCGGTCGCGTCGCCGTTGACGATGCTGAAGACCTTGATCTGGGCCTCGGTCGGCGGCAGACCGTCGAGCTGGTTGATGATCGCCTCCATCAGCGGCATGCCGCTGGGCGGACCGACGACGATCAGCGAGTTGCTACCGATATCGGCCGTGATTCGCATGTCGCGGAGCACGCCCGAGCGGATCAATTCGTTCCCGCCCGGGATCAGGAACTGCAGGCTGGTGGCCCGCTCCGTGGCCCGGGCCGGCGAAGTGCCGCCCTGCTGGGCCTGCGGCTGCTGTTGCTGCTGTTGCTGCGCGCCGCCGATGCCGGCGATCGCTTCCAGGAGCACTGGCGCCAGCGTTTCCGCCAGCGAATTCTTGAGCTTGAAGACCCGCACCTCGCCGGGCGCGGGAGTGGTGTCGATGTCGAGCGAGGCGATCAGCCGCTCCACCTCGGCCATGTCGCGGGGGCCGGCCTGCACGATCAGGGCATTGGCCCGGAACTCGGCGATCACGTACGGCCGGATGCCTGTGCCGTTTCTCGGCACCGGCAGGTTGGAGGCCATCGGGTCGGCCGAGAAGAACTGCTTGACCGTCCGCTCGGCGTCGATGCACGACATGTACTTCAGCAGGAAGACCTTGAACTGCGAGGTCGGCGGCAGCGGCTTGTCGAGCTTGTCGATCAGCTCGACGACGGCCGGGATGTTCTCCTTGCGGCCGATCAGCAGGATCGCGTTGGGATCGACCAGCGGGACCCGCGTCACCAGGCCCTGCCGGGCGAAGACGGTCGCATAGACCTGTTCGATCACCAGGTTGAGCTGCTGCGAATCGATATTCTTGAGGTAATAGATTTCCACCTCGGGCCGGAACTCGATGCTCTGCTGCTCGATCTGCTCGATGAGCTGCATCACCTTCTCGACGTCTTCCCGGCGGCCGCGGACGATCACGATGTCGTCGAGGATTTCGATCTGCACGTTGCCCGCCAGCCGCTGCAGCGCGCCGGCGACGCCGGTGTCGGCGGGCGTCGGCGCGACTTGCAGGAAGTCTCCCTGCACGTCGGCCCCCGGCGGCTGGAATCCCGGCAGCGGCGGCTGAAACCCCGGCACCGGCTGGAATCCGGGCTGCGCCCCGCCGGCGCCCTGCTGGAAGAGCATCGACACGAATTCGCCGATGTGTTCCTTGCGCCGTCCCGGATGATTCGCCGACCGGGCCGGCCGCGCGCCGCGCTGAAAGAGCGCCAGCGCCTTCTGCACGGTCCGCGGGTCCGCTTTGTCGAGCGAGGCCACCGCCGTCCGCTCGTCGCCTGCCTGCGGCCGCGTGTCCATGACCTGCGCCAGCCGCAGCCACGAGGCGGCCGTCTGAATGGGCGAGGTGATCGTTACGTGGTTGTTGCGGTGATCGACCATGAAGCTGGCCGATCCGGCGGGCCGCTCCGGAAAGCGGAACGTGCCCATGTCGCCGGCCGGGTCCTGCGAGGACTCCAGCCGCGTGCCCCAAGTGCGGTTCAGGCCGTTCTCGAACTCGCGCCAATTCAAGTTGCGGAGCTGCCACGACTGCGTCACCAGTCGCGGCGTCGGCGGCGCCGGTGGAGCGGCCGAAGTCAGCATTACGCCCGAAGGCGGCGCGGCCTGCATTGGAAAGGGAACCTGCACCGGCAGCGTAGCCTGCAGCGGTATCTGACCGACGGCGGACGCGGGGATCACGCCCGGCTGAGCAAACGAGGCCTGCGCGGGCGGTTGTGGAAATGGCCCCGCTGGGCGCGGCAGCGGCGCTGGCCCCCCAGGCGCTTGCCCCCAAGCGATCGCTGCCAGCCACAGGCACGCCGCGCCGCTTGCCGCCCAGCGGTGAAATTCGTTTCGTCGTAGTGCAATCATGGGCTGAATCTTCCTTGGTCCGACCACGGCTGCCGCGGCCGGCGCAATGCCCCTCTCGGTCTCACAGCCCCAAACGAATTCTCCGTGGCGATAGCGAACGCAAAGCGCGCGCATGGCCGCCGGAATATCCGGTACAACTGGAATAATCGGCAAAGTTTGCCTTCGGCGTGAACTGTTTCAGAGAAAACAGCCCGGCCCGCGAAGCGGCGCAAGATCAGACGGCAAAAAAGGTTGCGGCGATGGATCGGCTGCAGATTGGGAGTGCTGCGTCAAATCGCCGCGCTGCTTAACCCCGGAGTCCATGCCGGCCAGCGAGTGCCAGCATCCCTGCCTGATTTATCCCGCTTTGGCGTCGGACGCGGGCGCTTCAGCCGGCGCAGCTTCCGCTGCTTTGTCCCCTTCGCCAGGCTTCTCGGCTGACGGCGGCGCGGGCTGCTCCGCGGGACTGGGCGGAGCGGGGGCGGGCGTAGAGGTTTCGACCGTCACCGGCGGCAAGGCCCCCGGCGTGTCGCCGACGACCTTGGCGTTGAACAGGTTCTCGCCGTGAGCAAGCTTCAGCCGCTTGCCGCCATTGTCGAACAGGAACTCGTACTCGCCGATCTCGGCCACGGTGCCTTTGATCGAGCCGACCTCAAACTTGTCGCCGGGATGCAGCTTCAGCATCTCGCCATCGGGGCGATTGTAGAGCCAGATTTCGCCCTGGCCTTCAACGTCGAGCACGGCGGTGAAGACGGTGAACTTGGATTTATCGAAGCCCTCAAATCCGGTCTTGATGCGCTCCGGACGGGTCTGCTCGCGGACGTTGATGACGATCTTCTCGAT
>DASRJB010000033.1:0-3515 GCA_035649715.1 Pirellulaceae bacterium | reverse complement strand
TGCGGGGGCTTCCATTCGTGCATCCCAGTGGATGAAGATGCCGGCATGATGCATCGAAACGCCCACTGGTCGGTTTTGACTGTCGCGGCTCTGCTGGCATTAGCACTCAGATTGCCGGCCGCCGAGCGGCCGAATGTGCTGTTGATCCTGGTGGATGACTTGAAGCCATCGTTTGGGGCGTACGGCGAGCGATGGGTGCATTCGCCGAACCTGGATGCGCTGGCAGCGCGGGGGATGCGGTTCGACCGGGCGTATTGCAATCAGGCGGTCTGCGCGCCGTCGCGGAACAGCCTGCTGACGGCGTCCCGCTGCACGTCGCTCGGCGTCTATACGCTGGGCCGCAACTTTCGCCGGGCGGTGCCCGATGCGGTCACGCTGCCGCAGTATTTCAAGCAGCACGGCTATCACACCGCGGGCATCGGCAAGGTCTTTCACATCGGCCACGGCAACGTGGGCGATGAGATTTCCTGGAGCGAGCCGTTTCAGCCGGACAAGGTCGTCGATTACGTGCTGCCCGAGAGCACCGGCGGCCGGCTGACCCGCGAGGAGGCCCTGTTCGCTAACCGCGGCGCAGCCGGTCTGCCGCGAGGAGCCGCCTGGGAACGGGCCGACGTCCAGGACGACGCCTATGCCGACGGCCGCATCGCTGCCGTGGGAATCCAGCGGCTGAAGGCGTATCGCGAATCCAAGCAGCCGTTCTTCCTGGCGCTGGGCTTCACCAAGCCGCACTTGCCGTTTTGTGCGCCGGCGAAGTACTGGGACCTCTACGATCGCCAGAAGCTGCCGCTGCCGCGGGTGACCGCGCCGCCGGCCGGCGCTCCGGTGTATGCCGGCAAGACGCTGGGCGAGCTGAACCAGTATTCGCCCGTGCCCGACGCGCCGCCGCTTACCGAGGACCTGACGCGGACGCTGATTCACGGCTACTACGCGGCGCTGAGCTACATGGACGCGCAAGTCGGCCGCGTGCTGGACGAGCTGGCGCGGACGGAGCTGGCGAAGAATACGATCGTCGTCCTGTGGGGCGATCACGGCTACCACTTGGGCGACCACGGGATGTGGACCAAGCACACGAACTACGAGCAGGCCAATCGGATTCCGGTCGTCATCGTCGCGCCGGGCGTGACGGCCGCGGGCAGCAGCTCGGCGGCCCTGATCGAGTCGGTCGATATCTATCCCACGCTCTGTGAGCTGGCGTCTCTGCCGCCGCCGGCGGGCCCGCAGCCGATCGACGGGAAGAGCCTCGTGCCCGTGCTCAAGGACCCGCGGGCGAGCATTCGCGACCACGCCTATCATTGCTTTCCGCGCGGCCAGCGGCTGGGCCGGGCGATCCGCACCGATCGCTACCGGCTGGTCGAATGGAAGCAGCCCGGGGCGGACGCCGCCGCGGCCGAACTGGAGCTGTACGACTATCAAACCGACCCGGACGAGACGAAGAATCTGGCGGCCGAGCAGCCGGAGGTCGTGGCGAGCCTGCGGGCGATCCTCGAGCGCTCCGGCGAAGCCAAGCCGCTGGAGGGCGCGGCCCGCGGAGCGAAATAGGCGCTTCAAAACGCGATGTCGGCGATCAGCCAGGTGAGCGGCGGGTGGGCGAGGATGCCGAGCAGGCTGACGACGCCGACCCAGTGGAACAAGTCAAAGCGCTCGCGGCAGATGAAGTCCCACAGGCCCGCCAGCACCGAAACCAGGGCCGCAATGTACCAGCAGAGCAGGATCAGCCTTGCGGTGATCGCCAGCTGCGCCGGGTTCAGCCCGCTCATCAGCACCATGCCGATGACCGGCAGCACAGCCGCGGCTAGCTGGCAGCCCAGGGCGATCCGCCATCGCAGTGGTTGGCGGACGGACACGACGCCATGAACCGCTACGGTGAGCAGCAGCATCAGCAGAATCACGAGCGGTACGCCCGCGTCCTGGACTACGACGTGCAGGTTGTAGGTGGGGCTGTAGTCCGGCACGTTGCCGACGATCGCGCCGACGATTAGCACCCACAGGCCGAGATTCACGAGCGGCCAGTGGCCCGGTAGCGACGGAAAGCCGGGCCGCCGCCAGAGCAGCCGCACGCCGGCGACGAGCAGGCTCGCCAGGGCTGCGCCGTAGCAAGGGGCGACGGCGACGACGCTCAATCGCTCCAGCGTCTGCCGCTGGGCGATCCGCTGCAGGAAGATCTCGCGGCTGCCGAATTCGTCCGGACCGGCGAGCCAGCCTTTGGGAAAGAGCGCCACGACCAGCGCCGTCCCGGCCATCCAGAGCAGCAGGTGGGCGATCGAGAGCCGCATCCTGCTCGCCGTGCCGGCCGGCGGCTGGCTGGTCGCGGGTTCGGCGTCGGAGATCGTCGCGGCGCTCATGGCGCCAGTTTATACGACGGCCCGCTCCGCGATGTTCGCGATGGTCCGTCACCACCGCACGGGCAGCGTCACCAGGCCGCGCGCCCCGAAGCGGCGCGTGAATTGAACCCGGTCGCGCGGAATCGCCAGCGACAGCCGCGGCAAGCGAGTGAAGAGCCGCTGCAGGGCGATTTCTGTTTCGACGCGAGCCAGCTTCGCCCCCAGGCAGACATGAATGCCGGCCCCAAAGGCGACGTGGCGGTTGGCCGGGCGGCGGAGGTCCAGGCGGTCGGGATTCTCAAACCGGCTGGGATCGCTGTTCGCCGACGCGAGGCAGGCCATGAGAATCTGCCCGCGGCGGATTTGGCGGCCGCAGAATTCCACGTCCTGCCGGGCGAAGCGGGGCTTGGTCAGCTGAGCAAACGACAGGTAACGCAGCAGCTCCTGCACGGCCGAGTCGGCCAGGCTCCAATCGGCGGTCAGCTCGCGGAGCTGGTCCGGATGATCGAGCAGGATCAGCACGCTGCCGGCGATCTGGTGCAGCGTCGTCTCGTGGCCCGCGACGAGCAGCAGGAAGACCATCGCCAGCAGCTCTTCCTCGCTCAGCCGGTCGCCGGATTCTTCCGCCTGGATGAGCGCCGCGAGCAGCCCGCCGCGGGGCCGCTGCGACTGGCGCTGGATTTCCTCGCGGACATAGCGCATCAGCTTGCTGAGCTCGAATACCCCGCGAACAATGCCTAAAACCGTGCGGGCGTTCGTAAACGCCGATCCCCAGCGCGTGAAATTCGGCCGGTCCTCCGGCGGCAGGCCGAGCAGCTCGCAAATTACCGAGAGCGGGAACGGGCGGGCGAAGTGCTCCACCAAATCGACACTGCGCGGCGAGCCGGCCGCCCGCTGGGCCAGATGATCCAAGGCTTCGTCGGCGAGCGATTCCAGCCGGGGGCGGAGGGCCTCGACGCTTTGCCGCTGAAATGCCTGCTCCACCAGGCTTCGCAGCCGGCGATGGTCGGGCTCGTCGCGGATGAGCATGTGCGTCGTGAGCGGGCGCAGGTTCCGCGGCAGCCACCGCATCAGGCCGCTCATCCAGCGATTGCCGGCGGCCTGTGGGCTCTGCACGAACTGCTCGTGGTTCCGCAAGAGCTCGTTGACCGCGTCGTAAGTCGTGACCAGCCAGACTTTGCCAACGATCGGCAT
>DASRJB010000032.1:0-3746 GCA_035649715.1 Pirellulaceae bacterium | reverse complement strand
GCACGGCGCCGGTGGCCTCTGGCGTGCCAATGCGGGCCAGCGTCCAGATCGAATTCTGGCGGACGGCGGCGCTTTTATCGACGAGCGCTCGATTCAGAAACACGAGCGCGGCGTTTCCTTGCCGCGCCAGATCGGCCAGGGCCCGCTCGCGGACCGCCGGCCGCTCGTCGCCCAAGTGCGCGATCAGCCGACCGGGATCAAACTCGTTCGAGTTGTACAGCCGCAGCCCACGCGGATCGTCGATCCTTGCGCCGGTCCGCCGCACGCGCCAGATCGCGCCCAGCACGTCCGGCTTGGCGACTTGCGACGTCGGGCAGCCGATGCGGAACCAGCCACCCGTATCGACGACCAGGATGCTGCCGTCGGCGTCTTCCAGCACGTCGGTCGGGTGGAAATCGTCGCTGGCGGCCTGCAAGTATTCGCTCGTTTCGGCGCGGAACGTCGCGCCGTTGCGGAACAAATCGGTGCGGAGGACTTTGTGCGTGTTGAATTCGGTTACGAGGAACGTGGCGGCGGAATTCTGGGCAGGCGGGATGCCCGCCCCACGAATCCGGCAGCAGCCGCTGACGGCGACGTGGCCGTAGTCGTGGACGGCGTCCAGGAGCTCGCCGGTGCGGCGGAATTCGGCCAGGACCTCCGGCTGATCGGCCCGCGGATAGACGCCGCCATGCATCCAGTGGACGAGGCAGTCGCCCCGCTTGCCGTACATGATGTTGACCGTGCCGAGCATCTCGCCCTCGGCGGTCCAGTCGATTTCGACGGGGTTGTCCATGCCGCCGCCGCAGTGGGTCCGCACGTCGCTGCCGTCCGGCCGGCACGAGAAGATGCGGGCCGCCTTGCCCTTGCTGATCGACTTGCCGTTCTTATCGACGATGTCGTGCCCGTGTCGGCCCTCACACCAGTAGATGCGGCCTTCGGGACCGAGGAAGCAGCCGTGAACGTCGGCCGCGTTGCCGGTGTAGCCGAAGCTGCTGACGATCTTCTCGCGCGTTTCGGCGACGCCGTCGTCGTCCTGGTCTTGAAACCGCCAGATCGCGCCGCTGACGGCCGAGTAGAGCCAGCCTTCGTGCCACAGCGCCCCTTGCGGAAACGTGAGCTTATCAGCAAAGACCGTGCGCTTGTCGAACTTGCCGTCGCCGTCGCTGTCTTCCAAGCGCAAGATCGAATTCGGCAGCTGCTCTTCCAGTAGCGGCCGCTGCAGGTTCACGCCCGCGTTTTCGGCCACAAACAGCCGCCCGCGATCGTCGAGCCCCGCCATGATCGGATGCGCCACTAGCGGAGGGCCAGCGGCGAGCTCGACGGTGTAGCCCTCGGGGACCTTGATCGCGGGCTGGCCGGCTGCGGGCGACGGTGTCAAACCGATACCGGCGGCGAGTGCGATCGCCATTTGGGTCAGTGAACGAAGCATGGGCGTCATACGGCGCTCCAATGAAACTGCGACCACCAGTTCGCTTTCCCTTCCCGCCAGAATCTGCTAAACAGAAGGCTGGGGCAAGCGGAGGCGGCCCGATGAGGATTCTTTCATATCTTGGCGGCTCGGTGATCGCCGCGATGACGCTGGGCGGCGTCGCACTCGCTCAGCAGCCGGCGCCGCAGGTGCCGCTGGGACCGACGACGGTTCAGCTGCCGACGTTCAGCTTCTTCACCGTGCAGACGACGGTCTCGGTGCCCGATCGCGGCGGCGCTTATCTCGGCGGCATTAACCGCGGCCGCGACGGCCGGATCGAGCGGGGTTTTGGCCCGCTGGCAAACCGGGCCATCGGCGGCGACCGGTCCGTGGCCAGCACGAGCGTGCACGCCCGGATCATCGACTTTGAAGAAATCGACCAGATGCTGCTGGCCGCGGCTGCCCGCCGTGCGGGGACCACAGTCGATCCGGCGGACGCGAAAGCGGCGGCGCTAACGAAGCATGTAAACGGCGTGGCTGTGGTCAGCGCAGCGGGCCACAGCTCGTCCTCGCCCAGTGGGCCGCTGCCCGGCAGCATCGCCGGGATCAGGGCTCAAAACGCGGCTGCCGCTCAGGAGCGCGCCGCGGAAGTCGCCGAGCTCTTCGCCAAGGCCCAGCAGGCCGAAGTCGAAGGCAAGCCGGCCGTCGCCAAAATCTTCTATCAAATGGTCGTACGGCGCGACGCGGGTGCGCTCAAGCAGCAGGCCCAAGCGCGGCTGTCGGCATTGGCCGGCAAGTCCTCCGCAACCGCCCAGCGCTGAGCTTCTGACGGCGGGCTGCGCTGAAACCAGCCAGCGGGCGGCGTGGTACACTTTGACGAGCAGACTCGCCAAATAACCGCGTCGGAATCAGCCGCGTGCAGCCGGCCATCGAAACTCAGGATCTTCGCAAGACTTACGTCGAGGGACTCTTTCGCCGCAAGCGGCAGGAAGCCCTCAAAGGCGTGAGCCTGCGCGTCGAGCGGGGCGAAATTTTCGGTCTGCTCGGCGGCAACGGAGCGGGCAAGACGACGTTCATCAAGACGCTGCTGGGCATCATTCGCAAGACCGGCGGGCAGGCGAGCTTGCTGGGCTTTCCCGCGGGCGACCGCCGCGGGCGGAAGCTGGTCGGCTATCTGCCCGAGAACCTGCGCGTGCCGCGGCACTTGACCGGGCTGACGGCGCTGGAGTTTTATGGCCACCTGAGTAATGTGCCGACCTCGATCATCAAGCAGCGCCGCGGCCCGCTGCTGGAAAAAGTCGGGCTGGCCGAGCGGGCCAAGGACCCGGTGCGGACCTATTCGAAGGGCATGCTCCAGCGGCTGGGCCTGGCCCAGGCGATGCTGCACGATCCGGAGCTGTTCATCCTCGACGAACCGACGGACGGCCTCGATCCGCTGGCCCGCTCGCAAGTCCGCGGCTACCTGACCGAGCTGAAGCGGCAGGGCAAGACGATCTTCCTCAACAGCCACATCCTCCAGGAAGTCGAGCTGATCTGCGACCGCGTGGCGATCCTGGACCGCGGCGTACTGCGGCGGGTGGCCAACGTCGCCGAGATCACCTCCGGCCGCGTCTCGATCACCGAAGGCGGCAATGGGCAGCCGCATGCTTCGCAGGAAGCTCTGGAGCTGCATCTCGACCTGACCGGCCCCGAACTGGCGATCCGCCAGGCGCTCGGCAATTATCCAATCAACAGCTGGCAGCCCTATTCGGCCACCGATTTCCGCGTCGTCACCCGCGTGCCGGATCAGCCGGCGGTCGATGATTTGATCGACCGCCTGCGGGCCAGCGGCTTGAGCATCGTCGGCCTCTCGCGGCGTCGCGTCAGCCTGGAAGAGGCTTACCTGGAGATCGTGGCGGAAGCAGCTGATTGAAGATCAAAAATCGAAGAACCAAAGGACCGAAGAACCAAATCACGCCGACTAATCCACTTTGGTTCTTCGGATCTTCGGTTCTTGGAATTTTCCCATGCGTCCCTACCTGGCAATCATCAAAGACTCGTTCCGCGAAGCGATCGCCTCGCGAGTGCTGTGGATCTTGCTGTCGCTGATCGGGCTTCAACTGCTCTTGATGGCGCCGGCCGGCATACGGCTGAACCTGACGACCGATTTTGCCTGGGGCGATATCGGCGGCGGACCGGAGCTCGTGACCAAGCTCCGCCGGGCGACGATCGCCGATGCGCCGTCGCCGGGCAAGCGAATCTGGTCGCTTTTGGGCAGCGAGACGCAGCGCAAGCTCTATCAGCTCGAACAGGCCGAGGAGGGCGAGAACCGCGATTTCTTCCAGGCGATGGAAGTGCTACGAACAGGGCTCACGACGCT
>DASRJB010000031.1:0-14425 GCA_035649715.1 Pirellulaceae bacterium | reverse complement strand
CTCGACCACCAGGCCGCCGGTGCCGGGGATCGGCTGAGCGGCCGGGTGCAGCTTGAGCTCGACGCCGAGCATCGGACGCTCGGGCAGGACGTTGATCCGCCGCAGCGGTTCTCCCTTCGGCGGCGGCGGTGATTGCCCAGCCCGCGCGGGATCGCGTTGCAGCGAGTAGTTAGAGTTCAGCTCGTCGAACGCGGATTGTTCGAGCTTGACCGTCTGGGAGGAATCCGCGGGCAGGTAGGGAGCCAGGAACGAGCCGCGGAGCTTGTCGAGCGAGCCAGGGCCGCTGATCACGAGCTGCCCGCCCCAATGCACCCAGTCGAGCAAAGCCTCCTGCTGCAGGGCGGTGAGGATTGCGGGGTTGATGTCGTCCCAGAAGATGTGCGAAGTCGTCGTCAGGGCCAGCGGATGGCTCGGCAGCGGGACGGTGCGGTCGGAGTTCGGCGCCAGGATGTGGTAGTGCCGCAGGGTGTCCTGGCCAAGCTCGTTGGTGTCGGGCGTGGCCACCGTGCCCATGTAAATCGAATTCAGCTTTGCGAACTGCGAGTAGGCCGCGGGGTTACTCGACAGGACCACGATCAGGAATTGATAATCCTTGAGGGCATCGTTGCGGCTGTTGGCAAAGACCTCGGTGCGGCCGCCGCGGACGCCGTGCAGCTCGCTGCGCAGGCTGTAGGTGCGGTTGAGGTTCGGACCAGAGCGCCTTGGCAAATAAATCAGCGACTCGATTCGCTTGGCCTGCCCTTTGGGCAGGATGGCGGGGGACCAGATCGACAATCGCTGCGTCGTGTCTTCGACGACGAGCGGCCGATTGTCGGCCGGCGTTTCGGCGAACGTCGCCAGCTCGCCGGGGAAGTCGAAGTTGTTGGCCTTGAGCGTTTCGCTTAGCGCGATCCAGTGGCCGGGCTTCGCAAAGATCGCCGGGTTCTTGACGTTCTGCGTCGGGTCGCTGCTGGGCAGCATGCGGATGGCGATCGGCTCGAAGTCGTCCTTGGGCTTTTCGAGCTTCTTTTTCTTGCTCTCTTTCTTTTTCTTCTCTTCCTCTTCCTTCTTTTTCTTGGCGGCGGCCGAATTCGCGCCGCCTCCGCCCCAGCAGCCGCCGCAGCCCGGCAAGGCCACGAAGCTCAGGGCGAGCGCAACCAGCAGCACAACCGAAAGCGGCAGGCGGGCCGCGGCAGGATCGCGCCGTATTTCTGGCGGCGTGCTGCGCAGTGCCATCGCGAAGTTCCTCGTTCCCTCAGTTCCGCATCCTAATGCTCTCAGGGCCAAGCAGCCCTGGAGCGGAATAGACAATCGGTCTGTTTAGTGTACGGAGCAGCGAGGCGCGGCGGAAGAACCAAATGCACAAAGTGCGAAAGTACCAAGGAATCCCTGGGCTCTCGCCACTTCGGGCGCTGGGTTATTCATCCCGGTATTCGCCGCCTAACGCTTGATATTGCTCCGGAGTGTCGATGTCGGCGAACGGCCGGCTGCCGGCAGGCACGAGCCCGTCGCACGGAACTTCGACCGGCGGAAACCGGCTCGCGAGCGAGTTCAGCCCTTCGTCTTCTTGCAATCTGAATACATGTTCCGACAGCAGCCAGGGGAAGAGCACAGGATGTCCACGACGGCCAGCCAGCGTCGGCACGAGAATCGAACCGGGCTGCTCGTCGTGCCTCGAAATGAGAGCATCAACGATCGCTGGCGAGAGCCGCGGAATGTCGGCCGGCGCGACCAGGAAGGAGTCGTCAACGGAGGGCGCATGGCGACTTGTGATATGTGAAAGAGCTGCCTGAACGGAGGCCTTCATGTCCGCCGGCGGTAGTGACGGAAGCACAACATCGGCTCCAGATTCCGCTAGCGCTGCCGCCAATTCCGTGTCATCGCGGCGCACGACGGCTGTGATCGAGGCCACGCTGCTGGCGCGCCACGCTGCCAGGGCGTGCCAGACCAGCGGCTTGCCTTCCAGCGGCAAGAGCAGCTTCGGCCGGCCCATCCTCGTGCTCTGGCCGCAGGCGGGAATGATCGCGAAGTGGCGGGCCATGCTAAAACTCGACGCCGCGCGGCCGCCCCGGCACCTTTCCCAAGTTGCGGTGGGCGACCAATTCGGCGCAGATGCTGACGGCGATCTCGGGGACGGTCTGCGACCCGATGTCGATCCCCAGCGGAGCGTGAACCTTGGCCAGGGCCTCGCGCGACACGCCTTCGGCGGCGAGGTTTTCGAAGATCATCTTGATCTTCCGCCGGCTGCCGATCAGGCCGACATACCGCGCGCCCCGATCGGCCAGGTGAAACAGCGCCTCCTGGTCGTGGCTGTGGCCGCGGGTCACGATCAGGCAGTAGGTGTCGCCCGTGATGGCCAGCTCGGGCAGCACGCGGTCGATCGGACCGCTGATACGCCGCTCGACCTGCGGAAAGCGCGTTTCGGCGACATACTCCGCCCGGTCATCGATGATCCAAACGTCGAACTCCAACTCAGCGGCGAGATCGGCCACTGCTTTGCCGACGTGGCCGCCGCCGACGATCACCAGCGTGCAGCGGGGCAGCACGGGCAGATAAGCCACGCCGTGCGCTGCATACGCCCGCGGCCGGCTGCTGAGCGGGCGAAGCGGATCGAGAACCTGCGGCGGCGGACTCTCGCCGCGCATTGCCGCCAGAAATGCGCCGCTGGCGTCGAAGAGAAAACTCGCCGGCGCTGCCAGGCCGCTCGCCTGGCGATCAAAGACGATGGCCTCGGTGCAGCCGCCGGCGCGTTCCAAGATTTCCGATAGCCGCTCGAAATACGGCGCCGCACCATTACCAACGATTGGCTCGACGGCGATCTGCATTCGGCCGCCGCAGATCAGGCCGTCGTCCCAGCCGTAATCGCTGTCGAGCTGAAACGCGCAAACGTCCGGGCGGTTTTCGGCGACGAGCACGAGCGCCCGCCGCTTGACCTCGGCTTCGACGCAGCCGCCGCCGAGCGTGCCGGCCTGCGAACCGTCGCCAAAGACGAGCATCGCCGCACCCGCCTTTTGCGGAGTGCTGCCGCGCGTTTCCACCAGCCGGCACCAGGCCACTGGCCGGCCGGAGCGGAGGGCTGCGAGGAGATGGCGGAGGAGATCACGCATGGGAAAATCAAAGAACCAAAGAACCGAATTACCAAAAGTGAAAAGCTACTGACTTGGTTCTTCGGTTCTTCGGTTCTTCGGTCATTTCTATTCGGCTGGAGTCAGAATCTGAAGCGATACCTTCTTCACGAAATCCTTCACCTTCGGTCGGTACTCCATCATATGCGGCGCGATGAGGTGGGTCTCGAGCGCCGCGAGGCTTTCCCACTTCTCGACGACCACGACGACGTCTTCCCGGGCCGGCCCCTGCACCGGCAGGCCGCTGGCCGTGTCGATTGCCGGGAAGTACTCGATGCAGCCCGCTTCGGCCCGGACCTTGGGCACAATCTGCCGGAACTCGGTCAGGAAATTCGGCCGCTTGCCGGGGTGGAGCTCGATGGTAGCGAGGACGACGATCATGGAAGAAATGCGGAGTGCGGAATTCGGAATGCGGAATGAAGCAAGATGCGGCTACTCCGCCTTGACTCGTTGTCGGGTCACTTCAATTGCCTTTAATAGCCCGCGGGCCTTGTTGAGCGTTTCCTGGTATTCGCTGGCTGGAACGCTGTCGGCGACGATGCCGGCACCGGCCTGGATGTAGGCCCGCTGCCCCTGGACGACGAGCGTACGCAGGGCAATGCAGGTATCCATGTTGCCCGCGTAGTCGATGTATCCCACTGCGCCGGCGTACGGGCCGCGGCGGTGCGGCTCCAGTTCGTCGATGATCTGCATCGCCCGGACTTTTGGCGCGCCGCTGACCGTGCCCGCGGGCAGACAGGCCTTCAGGGCATCGAACGCGTCGCACTCGTCGCGCAGCTTGCCGGTCACGTTCGACGTGATGTGCATGACGTGGCTGTAGCGCTCGATGACCATCACGTCGGAAAGCTTGACGCTGCCGAACTTTGCCACGCGGCCGATATCGTTGCGGCCCAGATCGACGAGCATCACATGCTCTGCCCGCTCCTTGGGGTCGGCGAGCAGCTCTTCGGCCAGCTTGCGATCCTCTTCGTCCGTCGCGCCGCGCGGCCGCGTGCCGGCGAGCGGCCGGACTGTGGCCTGCTTATCGACGACGCGGCACATGATCTCGGGAGAGCTGCCGACGAGCGTGACCTCGGGCGTCCGCAGGAAAAACATGAATGGGCTGGGGTTCACCACCCGCAGCGTGCGATAGAGCTCCAGCGGATCGCAGCCGAGCTCCAGTTCCAACCGCTGGCTGATGACGACCTGGAAGATGTCACCCGCGCGAATGTACTCAACGCACTTGCGGACCGCGTTTTCGAACTCTTCTTGCTTAAGGTTCGACTTCCAGGCGACTTGCGGCGTGCCGCCCGTCGCGATGTCGGCCGGCGGCAAGTTCGTTGGCTGCGACAGGCGCAGGACGAGATCATCCACGCGCCGGCAAGCGTCGTCGTAGGCGGCCCGCGCGTCCGGCTGCTTGTCGAGCCGCGCCATCGCGATCACGAACAGCGCCTTGCTGACGTTGTCGAACACGACCATCCGGTCGTAGAACGCGAACGACAGGTCCGGCAAGCCGCGATCGTCGGGCGGGGCATTGGGCAAATTCTCGACATAACGCACGACGTCGTAGCCCGCATAGCCGATCGCGCCCCCTTCGAACGGCGGCAGCTCGGGCAGATGCACGGCCCGAAAGGCGTTCAAACGCTGCCGCAGCTCGTCGAGCGGATCGGACGACTCGAAATTCCGCTGGCCCCCTTCGCCGCGGACCGTCACGCGCTTTCCGTGCGCAATTAACTCCCAGAACGGCTCGACGGCCAGAAAACTGTAGCGCCCGACCTTCTCGCCGCCGATCACGCTCTCGAACAGACACGCCTGACCGCCTGAATCCAGCAGGTGAAACGCCGAGACGGGCGTGAGCGCGTCGCTCAGCAGCCGGCGATAGACCGGCACGAGCTGATGCCCGTCGGCCAGGCGGCGGAACGCGTCGAAATCAGGCAAATGGGGCATGGACCAACGGTAGCATGGCTGGCGAGCGTGAAACAAGGGCGGTCGCGCGAGCGGCTTAGGTCGCTTGCATCCGCGGCAGGACGGTCTTGACCAGGTCGAGCGTGCCCAGCGGCCGCGTGCTGATGAACACTTCGCCGGCGGCAAAACTGGACGCCGCGCCGGCGATCAGCGCCGCGCCGCGGATCCGGTCGAAGACGTGGGCCTTGCCCGGCGGGAACTGTGTCGCATAGCACCGCACCGAGGCCAGCTTCTGCTCCAGCGTGTCGCTGATGTCCACTGTGAATTGGTTCGGGTAGTTGCCGCCCGAGATCGCCTCGAAGGCCAGCCGGAAATAGAGCTGGGCCTGGATCGCGTGGACCGGCAAGCCGTCAAAGTGCTCGTCCCATTTCGTCAGCCGCGAATAGAAGACGGCCGCGTCGGTGATCTGCATCGCCTGCCAATGATCGGGCGAGGCCATCGGCGTTTTGTCGCCGAAGCCGATGACGATCTTGGGCCGATACTTGCGGAACTCCTTGGCCAGGAGCACGCGGGCCTCGAACGTGTCGAACAGCCGGCGGTTGGGCAGCTCGAGCGTGACGCGGACCCGCGCCCCCAGCGTGGCGGCCGCTTGCTGGGCCTCGGCGAGGCGGATTTCCGGGCCGGGCGACAGCGGCGTGGGCTCGCCGTCGGTCAGATCGACGATGCCGACGCGGTAGCCCTGCTTGACGAGCTTGGCCAGCGTGCCGCCGCAGGCAATCTCCACATCGTCGGGATGCGCGCCGACGGCGATCACATCGAGCTCGGGATAATCGCCGGGCATGTTGGGTGGGCTGGCTTACTCGCTCTCGCCCGCGTCCTTCTTTTCTGAAGTCGTTGTCGTGGCGGCGGAGGCAGCCGGCTTGTCGGCGGGCTGCTCGGGCTGCTTTTGCGCGGGCTGCTCTTCGGCGGGCTTCGCGGCTGCTAGCGCCGTCTTAACCTCGGCTGCCACCGCGTTCTTCAGCTCGGGCATCATCGTGTCCTTGACCTTCTGGGCCTCAGCTGCGACTTGCTTCGTAAGCTCCTCCCGCGTCCGGTTGAACTCGGCGACAACCGCCTGCTTGGCCTCGTCGCGGACTTTGGCGAATTCCGCCTTCAGTTCGTTCTGGGCAGCCTCGCGCAGGGCGGCGAACTGGGCCTTGGCTTCATCCTGAAATCGCCTGGCTTCGGCGGCGACGGCGTCGGTCGCTTGCTGTTTCAGCTGGGCCAGGGCGGCTGCTACTTCCGAGTTCAGCTTCGCCGCTTCCGCCGCAATCTGGGCCTTGTTGGCTTCGCTCAGCCGCTGCTCGGCTGCTGCCGCTTGCTGGGCGACACCCGCATCGACGCGGGCAGAAAGCGATGCATTGAGCGAGCCGTACAACTCGGCCCGGCGGCGCTCCCAGCGGCGGCCGAACGCGGAAGCGGAATCGGTCAGAGCCAGCAATCCCAGCAAGGCAAGGGCAGCGAAGACAAAACGAGTCGGCATGGATTTCTCCCAAGGGAAGGGCGGGTGGGAAGGCGTCCCTGCCAGGTCCGGCGGCAAAGGTGGGCTCGGGTGGCCGCCGGAGGTGATGGAGTCAACATAATCCAGGTCCCACGATTCGACTAGTGGTTCCGCGAGGCCGATTTCCTGTCCATTCAGGCCTCCAGCGGCACAACATCCACGGCCACCCGCATCCGATGCTGCCCGCCGCCGACCAACACCCCTTTGATCGGACAGACGTCGCTGTAATCGCGCCCCCAGGCCAGCGTGACGTGCCGCGTGGATGGAATCTGATTGTTCGTCGGGTCGAAATCGATCCAACCGACCTCCGGGCAAAACGCCGACACCCAGGCGTGCGAGGCATCCGCCCCGACCAGCCGCGGCTGCCCGGGAGGAGGCGTGGTAAGCAAATAACCGCTGACGTAGCGGGCCGGCAAGCCGAGCGACCGCACGCAGGCGATCTGCAGGTGGGCAAAATCCTGGCAGACGCCGCGGCGGTCCTTCAACACCTTCGCCACCGGCGTGTTGACCGTCGTCGCTGCCGGATCGTAGTGAAATTCCTGGTTGATTCGCCGCGTCAGGTCGAGCAACCCCGCCAGCCACGGCTGCCCCGCCGGAAACGACGGCTGAGCATACGCCCGCAATTGCTCGCTGATCGGCACGTGCGGCGAGGCATACACGAACTGCCGGGCTTCGACCCACCACGGCGGCTGTCCCAGGGCAAAGCGGTCGCGGATTTCCTCCCAAGGCGGCGTGGTGCTGGGGGCGGGCACGTCGGGCTCGGCCACTTGCACCTGGCTGTGGGCTGTTACCGACAGCCGCTCGTGCCCTTCCTGGATCGAAAACCAGCCGGCGTGGTTTCCGAAGGCATCGATTCGGGTGTCGATCCGGGCCGGCTCCGGGCGAATCCGCAGCCGATGACTCAGGCACGACTGCCGCTTATGCTCGCGCGGCGTCAGATGCACCTCGTTATGGCAGATCGGCACCGCCTCGGTGTAGTTGTAGATCGTCGTGTGGGTGATCTTGTACTTCATGGGGCCGCATCCTACTCAACGCCGCCGGCTCCTTATCCCGCATATTCGCTGGTTTTTCCGGTGCATGTTTCTTGGCGTAGGTCATATGCTGTCAACGACTTGCGCCGATTTCCTCAATGCATGGTTATGCAACTTATGCAGACCAAGGTTCCGGACGCAAGAATCGAGACAGTGGCCAAGCCAAACCCGTAGCGGGAAAAGGACGTGGCTCTTCAGAGGCTGAGTGCATATGCATGCATATTCCGGGCATTTTTCCGCGCGATTTCATCTGTCATAAACCGAGTGGCCGCAAGCAGTTACGGCGATTTACGCCGCATGCACGTATGCATTTTATGCACATTAAGCCGCCAGAAGCCGGGCCGTATGCACGATTCCTGCCGCTGGTTCCTTCACGACCAGAATCTCAAATCGCCGACCCGATTGTACTGTCTGTTCAGTAATTGTCAATCATGTGCAAAGCAAGGCGCTGGGGGCTTACGACGCCGCTACTTCGCTGGCCTCGGCGACTTCTTCGGTGGTCTGCCGCTCGGAATAGATGGTCCCGCAGCTTTGGCACTTGAAGACCCTGAGCCGCACCAGGCTCGCAGGTGGGAATCGCGCGGGTTCGGGAGAAGTGATTTGCTCGCGACCACTGTGGCCGCAAAGCGGGCAAGGAGGATGGTCGGACGGCCGATTCATGATCATGCCCCCCGTTTGCGGTCTCCCTGGTCCCCCTGTCCCGATTTGGCGACGGATTTCGCCTTGCGCTTGCGATCTTGAGACAAGGAACGCCCCACGTCATCGCTTTCCTTGAATTGCCCTTGCGCATCGCGGCGGACGTATCGCTTGTCGCGCCCCGTGTCGATGAGCTCGCGCCGGGAAGCCTTCCGCCGGGTCGCTTTCTTAGTCGCCATGGCAATGCTCCGTGAGGTCTTGGGAAGGCATTTGCAATTCCGGTGCCGCACGTTCCAGCTTGAAGCATCCACGCCTATCAATCCGATTGCCTTTGCTCGCGGAGCGCCGCTTCCAGTCGGTCCACGAAGGCAGCTTGAGCGGGGTTCAGTTTCTGCCGCGCTTCGGCGGGGCTGAACCAGGCGCAGCGGTCGATCTCGGGAAACGAGCCCTGCACCAGGTTGCTCTTCACGTTCGCCGGATCGGCGTCCCCTTCGAACGCCCAGGCGTGAACCGTCTTGCCGGCTTTCTGACGGATCGTGCCCAGCGGCAGGTAGGGGCCGCGCGGCGGCAGGCCCGTCTCTTCCTCGAACTCCCGTATCGCCGAAGCCAGCGGCTCCTCGCCGCGGTCGATCAGCCCCTTGGGAATGGTCCACGCGCCTGCGTCTTTGTGCTTCCAAAAGGGGCCGCCGGGATGCGCCAGAAACAGCTCCAGCGCCCCGCCCGACCGGCGAAAGAGCAAGAGCCCGGCGCTGGCGCTCTCAGGCATGAGCCGCGTCCTGCCGGCCTTGATCGGGTCTTCGCCACCGCGACAACCACAGCGCCGCGAAGCCTCCCAGCAGCCCAAGCAGCGTGGCCAGCAGGCAATGACCGGCCAGCACGCAAATGCTCACGGCAGTCGAATAGCCGATGCCGACGTAGGTCGGCGCCCAGGAGACTCTGCCGGAACCAATCGTTCCGGTGTACGGCCACGCGGGACTCACTGTTTGCGCCGCTTCCGGGTGCAGCCAGTCGTGAACCAATTGGAGCAATCGTGTGCTCAGCAGATTCGGGCCGACCGTAGTCTCCAGGCCGGGTCCGAAGTGCAGCAGCAAGTAGCCGCAGCCGACGATGGCAAAGCCCAGCGCGAAACTGCTGCGGCGCTCCGGACCGCCCCAGGCGGCAATGGCAGCCAGCACGAGCAGGACCAACAGCAGGCTCCACGCTGCGCCAGCGGCCAGATCGGAATCGGTCGCCATGGCCAGCAGGCTGGTGCCCACGGCTGCGGCCGCACAGCCGCCCCACGGGATCCAGAACCAGCGCCGGGACCGGTTAACAACCCCCAGGCAGCCGCCGACTGCGCCGCCCGCCAGGGCCAGGATCAGGCTCAAGAGCGCGTGGCAGATTTGCAGAAAGGGGCCGAACTGGCCGCGGATGCGGTCGGGCCCGACCCATTCGTCCCAATTCGCTCCGTAGCCCGTGTAATGGATGTAGTGCCGCGCCCCGCTGCGGCGGAGCACCTCGGCGGCATACCAGGTGCCGTGCCACTCGACCATCACGCCTTGGGTGCTGGTGACCGGCATTTGCCGGTACAGCGCCCCCACGAGTTGTGTCGTGATTAGATGATTCCCCAGCTGGGACTGCGACGAGCCGCTGACGGCTGCCAGCAGGTAACCCCAGCCCGCCAGTTGAAAGCCGGCCCAGAACCCACGGTCGGCCCCCGGGCGAAAGAGGCCCCAAAACAGGCCCGCGGTTAGCACGCCGACCGAAATCGACAGCGCCAGCCCTGCGCCCGACGTGGAAGACGTTCGCAGCGTGGCCAGATAGACCGAGACCAGCAGGATGACTCCGATCAGCCCGGCCAACGAGAATCGCAAGGGATTGACCATCGGATCGCTTCGAGCGCGCTAGGGAGCTGCCTCAGCCAGCTCCAGCCGCAGGTAGTCGTAGATGACTCCGTTGTTGAGCGGTCCGGCGGGGACGATGAGCTGCAAGGTGTTGCCGCCCTGCTTGAGCAGATCGGCGCTAAAGGCGAGCTCGCGCTCGTACCACAGTCCTTGAATCGAATGCCGCGGGATCGCGCCGTCGTTCAGCAGCCGCTCGATTTGACCCACCGCCTGGCCGTTCACCTTGACTTCGAGCGAGCGGGCGCTGGTGCCGCAAATCGCGACCCGCAACGTCGCGGTGCCGCGCGGGGCCTCGGGCAGCTCGAATGCGATCGTGTAGGGCGTGGCCCGGCCGCTGCCGCGAATGCCGGAGAAAGGCACGACGCGGGCCGCCGCGTCGGTGTTGTGCGGAATATGTTGAAAGAACCAGTCTTGCTTGTAGTCGCTCTTGCCGATCGTGAAGGTCACGTCCTCGGGGAAAAGAGTCGCGTACTTCAGCGAGATGGCCGGATCGGAGTAGTTCTCGCCCTGGAAGAACTCGCGGCCCGTCCGATTGGCAACGCCGATCTCCCAGACTTGCCGGCCCTTTCGCACGGGCGTCCACGCCAGCGATCCCAAATCCAGCGGCTGCCCGGCCGTTACTTCGATGTCGGTCTTGGTAAACTCGCCCAGCACGCCGTCGGCCATCGCGTGCAGGGTGTATGTGCCGGGGCGGACCTGCGGGATTTGAAAATTGCCCGCTTCATCGCCGCGGACCCAGAATTGATAGTGTCTGGCGTCGGTCTGCCAATCGATCTGCCTCGGCGGACCGAACCCGCGGGCACCAGTGGCGGGCGGCGCGTAGGTGGGATGCGTCAGGCCGACGAGCAGATTCGGGGTTTTCGCTCCGGGCCGCTCGGCGTCGGCCAGCTTGAGTTGCCCGCGGACGCTGGTTCGTTCCGCGCGGCGCGGATAATCGACCCCCTGGACCCAGTCGTACGGCCACTTGGAGGTCTCTTTGGCAGCTTGAACTTGGGCACTCTCCCACAACTCTTGCGTGCCGCCGCCGGAATTCACGTACAAGAAAAACGGGCCGATCACTTTGGTCCAGTGTTCGTTCTCGCCGACGGCCACGACCGCGCCGCCGTAGTGGCTGCTCCGCCAGTAGTTCAGCAGGCAAGCCGCGGCGACCGGCGTCGTGTCGCGGTGGCAGAGGAACTCGACCTTCGTCGGCCCGCCGCTCAGGTACTCGACGGTCGGGTTGATGAGCCAGAAACCGACGTGCTCCTTCATACTCGACCAGCCGTAGACCGGATGCTCGTGCTGGACGGCAGTGTAGATGTACTTGTCACCCTCGCGCAGGTCGGCGGGAAAATGCTGGTTGCGCTTGGCGTCGAGCGTCATCCAGTCGAACATCGCGGCCAGCTTCGCGCAGAAGCGGGCCTCGGTCATCGTCGCCGCCGGATAGCTGGCCAGATGTTCGAAGGTGCAATAGGTATAGATTCCGCTGTCGCCGCGCCCCAGTGAATAGCGAATCTCGATATCGGCCGGAAAATCGCCGCCGGCAGCCGCGCCGGGACCGTGGCCCATTTTGATTCCGCCCGAGACGCCCTTGACCGAGACTTCGCCCCGCTCACCGCCGTTGGATTTTGGGTCGATGGTGATGCGCGAGATCGTCTCTTTTCCGCCGGTCGTGTCGTGCGACCAATAGCCGCCGGCGTGGCCCGACTTGCTTTCGAGCATCTCCTGGCCCTGGTAGAGCAGCGATGTCAAATCGCCCGACCGCTTTGAGACCCGGGCCGCAATCGGGCCGTTGGTCAGCGTGAACGAATCCGCATCCTCGGTGACTACGACGGCCGGAAGGCTCGACTCCCCTAAGGCCCGCGCGCCGCTCAGCGCCGACAACCAGCCAAGAACCGCCACAAAGATCGCGATTCGACTCGCCATGGCCGCACCTCGCAGGGGATAAGAGACCCAGACGGTGCTGCTCATGATACCGCCAGAAGCCTTGCCAGGCACTCGTTGACGGAGCTAGGCGCGCGGCCTAGCCCCGACTGCAACCGGTGCGCAGCCGTCAAGCGCCGGTTTCAACCCGCGCGTTGCCAGGACGAAGCCGACACGCTGCCGTCATTGGGTCATCGAGTACGTCAGCGCGATCATGACCACCGCGCCAACCACCCCAACGATTGCGGCAAGCGCGGCCTCCTGAATGACCTGTCCGTCAAGTGCTTTTCGCATACTCTGTTCCCCGAGAGAAGAGGCGGGAATAAAGAGCAAGCGGCGCGCCGCTACACGGCTGTGGCCGACATGCTTTTCCCCGCGTGTGCCCTCCGCTACGGTGTGTGTCTTGCCATCGACGCATTCAAGCGCCTTGATGCTGCGTGAGGATTCCATGGCGAAACGAAAACCGAAGCCGCAGGCGGCCGGCAAACTGGCGGGCAAGCGGCTGGCACTGGTCGGCAAGTTCGGCTATCGCGACCTGGTGCGAAAGCAATATGCCAGTCAAATCCAGAGCGCCGGAGGCGCAGTCGTCGATGGGGCCAAGGCGGCCGCCGATTATGTCGTCGTAGGCGAAGGGCGCGGCGGCAAGCCGCCTGGCGATCTCGCGAAGCTGCAAAAGAAATGGCCCCAGATTCAAGTCTTAAGTCCTGCCGACTTTGCCCGGCTGGTCCTGCCGGACCGTGAAGAGCTGCTGCGCGAGATCGGCAAGGGCCGGCGCAAGGAAGAGGACCGCTTCTGGGAAGGACTCGCCTGGGCGTGCCACGAGTCGGGCGTTCCGATCGACCTCCGCAAGGCCGACCTGCGCAAGGCGGACCTGTACGGCGCGCATCTGCAAGGGGTTGACCTCACGGGCAGCGACTTGCGCGGCGCGACGCTGAAGTACTCGCACTTCGGCAACCTGGAGCGAGTCAACTTCGACGATTGCAAGGGGGAAAGCGTCTACCTGCAGAATCTTCAGCAGTGCACGTTCCGCAACGCGGAGCTGGAAGACACTTGGATGTTCGATGCCGACGCGAAGAGGGTGGAAGCGTGCGACTTTACGGCCGCGAAAATGAGAAACACCCGTTTTGGACGGGGGACGCTGGTCGATTGCAAGTTTGCCGGCGCGGACCTCAGCGACTCCGAGCTGGAAGCGGCGGTCTTCGAGCGGGCCGACTTTACCAAGGCCGACCTGAGCCGCGTTCATGCCTCGACGGCGAAGTTCGCCGGTTGCACGTTTGCGAAGGCGAACCTGAGCCGCGCCGACCTCCGCGGGGCCGCGCTCGCGGGAGCGGACTTGCGGAATGCCAACCTGCGCGAGGCGGTGCTCAGCGAAGCCGACCTCACGGGCGCAAACGTCGCCGGCGCCGATTTTCAGGATGCGGTATTGACGGGGACGAAGCTGCAAGGACTCGACTTGTCGAAGGCCAGGAATTTCAAGCCGCCTGTGGCCCGCGCGGCGGGGCCGAAGCTGCAGGAACTGGCCGCGGCGGCCGCGGGGGCCAAGGAATTCGTGACCTCGGCCGAGATCGACCTGGGCCAGGACGAGTTTGCCCGGCTGCAGGTCTCGGTTGTCGGCCGCTTCCTGGGTGCGCATTCGAGATATTTCCGCGACGGAAGCGATGTGTCAGACCGGGTTTCCGCGCCCACGTTTGAGCAGGGGCTGCTCAACCTGGCCGACCGCTGGCCGAAAGCCACCCTGCGGCTGGACAGCATTCGGGCCAAAGGCAGCAAGACGGTCCGCGGACCAAAGTTGAAAGAGCTGGCGGCGGCGGCCTGGGCCGAGACCTTCGGAGTCGCCGACCTGAGCCCGCAGCAGCTGCAGGCGCAGCGCGCCAGCCAGCACGCCGCAGCGCTGAGCGAGCGGGACGCGCTGATGAAGAAGATCCGCGCGCAGGGGGTTAAGGCCTGGAACGGGATCGACTTTCGCCTGCGCCGGCGGATCGAATTGCAGGGGGCCGATTTGAGCGGCGCGAAGCTCGACAAAGTAAATATGTGTGGATATGACTTCAAGGGCGCGAATTTCTCCAACTCGTCGCTGATCGAAGCCGAGCTGTGGAACAGTGAATTTCCCAAGGGAGTCTTTTCGGGGGCGAACTTGGAACGCTGCAGTTTCGAGAATGCCGTCCTCAACGGCGCCAACTTTCAAAAGGCCAATTTGACCGGCGCGAACCTGGCCAATTCGAAACTCCTCGGCGCCGACTTCACGGGCGCGAAACTGAAGGACGCCAGCTTCGCCGCGGCGCAATACGACCAGGCGACGATTTTTCCCAAGGGCTTCACGCCGCCGAGCGACATGACCTGGAAAGGCGACGGGCCGCCGCCGAATGCGAAGAAGGTGAAGGCGGCCAAGGCGGGCTCGCTCGACTTCGATTCCTTCCTCGCGCAGCTCAATACCAAGGTCGAAGT
>DASRJB010000030.1:0-2938 GCA_035649715.1 Pirellulaceae bacterium | reverse complement strand
CTCTTACTGGCCGGCCGCCAGGCCGTCGGCGCGAGCGTGGGCCTGCCGAAGCGGCACGAAGCCAGGCAGTCTGCGCCCAAGGACGAGCTAGACTCGCTGATCGACGCGCTGGACGAGTTCTAGGATCTACTTTGCTCCCTTTGCTGCCTTCTGTTTCTTCGCCTTCTTTTCGGCAGCGTCGGGAGGCAACGGTTTGGTTCGGCCTTCGGCGGCGGCGAGCTCTGGCGGCTCCAGTTGCTTGCCTTGATCGTTCGATTCTTCGATCCAGCGATCGACCACGCCGCGCAGCTCTTGAAGGACGGCGGCGTGCTCTGGCGAGCCGGCCAGGTTCTTGGTCTCGTAGGGATCGGCCACCACGTCGTACAGCTCTTCGGGCGGCATCGAGGGCGCTGTGAGGACCTTTTGCAGCGGCGTCAACTTGCCTTCGGCGTCGAGCTGCTTGAGCAGATTCCACACAGGGTACGACCGCTCCTTGTAATCGTTCGGCTGCAGGAACGGCCGCTCCGGCGTAAAGTTGTGGATGTAGCGATAGCGCTCCGTGCGTACGGTGCGGAAGCGAAAGACCGTCTCGTCGCAGCGGTCGCGAGCGCCGAAGACGTACTTCCGCGGCGGGCTGGCCGTGTCTCCCAGGAAGATTTCTCCCTGCATCTTCGCGGGCTTCTTCGCCCCGGCCAACGCCAGCGTCGTTGCCGACAGGTCGATCGAGGCCAGCAGCCGGTCATCCACCGAGCCGGCTTTGAAGTGCGCCGGTGGGGCGAAATTCTTGGGCCAGCGGATGATCAGCGGCACGCGCAGCCCGCTGTCGTAGCAGAATTGTTTGCCGCGAACGTGGCATTGGCCGTGGTCGCCCAAGAAGCAGACGATGGTGCTGTCAGACAGGCCGTCCTTCTCGAGCTGGGAGAGGATCAGGCCGATCTTGCGGTCCAACTCAGTCGCCGCGTCGAGATACTGGGCCCAATCAGTCCGCGTCACCGGGTGATCGGGGTAATACGGCGGAATCACGACCTTCGCCGGGTCGGCGTGCGGCGGAGCACGGAACGCCCGGTGCGTCTCCTGAAAGTTCACCTGGGCATAGAACGGCTGATGCCCCGCCAGGTCGCTCCACTTGTCGCTGTCGAACGGCTGGCCCGTGTAGGTGAAGTTCCAGTCGGTCTTGCCTGCCCCGCGAAAGCCGAACTCAGCCGGCAGCTCACGGACGTTGGCCGTGAAATAGCTGGCGTCGCGCAGCCAGTCGGTGAGCACGCGCACCCCGTCGGGCAACTGGTAGCCGTCGTCGCGATGCGAGCGATGGTTGTGGGCGCCAATGGTCGTCTGGTACATGCCCGTCATGAAGGCGCTGCGGCTGGCCGAACAAACCGGCGCGGTCGTGAAAAACCGCGTGTACCGCACGCCCTGCCCCGCCAGCTTGTCGAGGTTCGGCGTCGAGACTTCCGACGTGCCATAACAGCCCAGATCGGGGCTGAAGTCTTCGGCGATCAGCCAGAGAATGTTCGGGCGGTCAGCGGCGGACGAAACACGAAGGTACGAGGAGCACCAAGTAAGTAAGGCAAGGCAGAACGAAAGCCACAGCCATCTCATTGCAACCCTCCCTTGCTTGGTGACCTTCGTGCCTTCGTGTCAATTGAATGCGGCACTCAATCGCCCTGCGACAGATCAAACATCGCCGATAGCGCCGCCGTCATCAATCCGAGGTTGACTAAGATTCCCCGCCGGTGCGCCTCGATGAACACGCCTTCGGCAGCCGGTTGTCCTGCGGGCCGCGCGTCGGCTGCCGTCTCCTGCATTTGCCGCTTGCGGTGGACGTCCGGCGAGCGTTTGAGCCTGGCCACGCATTGGCGGGCGTCCTCCAATCCGCCGGCGCGAATCCAGGCCAGGGCGTGAGACAGCTCGTCGCAGTCGAACCACAGGCCGTGCTCGCCGCACACGTCCAGCACGACGCCGCTTTTGCCCCGTCCCAGGTTGCGGCGGATCATCAGCCCCGCGCAATCCGGGCACTTGCGGTAGCCCTGCTGTTTCGCGGCCGCTGCGGGACGATGCGTCACCGTCAGCCGCTCCTTCCGCCGCTCTTCGGCATTGAGCAGGTCGTGAAACGCCTCCAGGCCGATCCACATGCCGGCGCAGACGCGGCACTCCAGGACCGTTACCGCCGCATCGGGCAGCCTCCGGCTGAACAGCTTCCTGCCGGGGCAGACGGGACAAATCAGCTTGCTGGCCTCGCCGGCAACCACGTCGGCAGCCAGCGGCGTCGCGCAGTGGTGGCAATAGCGGGCCCGATCGCTCACGCGGGCCAGGCAGCCGGGGCAGATCGTCTCCAGGTCGGTTTCGTGGATCGTAAAGTCGGAGCCGCAGTAGCCGCAGGCCTTCGAGCCTTCCTCGCGCGCTGCGCCGCACGTCGAGCAATGGACGACGGAGGCGTCATGGCCCTTGGGGCGCTGGATCGTTACGACGTTGCCGCAGCGGCAGCGGAACCGCTGGCCGACGTTGCGGCCGGTGGCGTCGTATCGCAATTTGCACTTGCGGCAGGCAACGAGCAGACGCATGGTTAGTAGTCCCGAAACGGCCCCCGCGGCTCTGCTTCTTCCATCTCCTTGCGCCAGGCCGCCCACTTGCCGGCGATTTCGGCGGCGAGAGCCGGCTGCTTCTCTGTCAGGTCGATCTTCTCGCCGAGATCGCTCGTCAGGTCAAACAGCCCGCGATAGTTGTTCGCCTCGATCCACTTGTTATTGCCGACGCGGGCCGCCTTCTGGCCGCGGAATTCCCAATACATCTCCTTCCGCGGTGAAGGCGATTTGCCGGCGAGCGTCGAGAGCATGTCAAACCCATCCAGCGGAAGGTTCTCGGCCGGCCGCATGCCCGCAGCAGAGGCCAGCGTCGGCAACAGTTCGAGCGTGGTCAGAAATTCGTCGCTGACGCGGCCGGAGGGAATCCTGCCCGGCCA
>DASRJB010000029.1:0-7530 GCA_035649715.1 Pirellulaceae bacterium | reverse complement strand
GGGCGGCGTGGCCGAATTTCGGCAGCGCGCCGGCGTGCCAATTGCGGCGGCGGGCTTCGGCCAGTAGTGCTTTCCAGGCAATCTGGCCGAGGGCAACCTGTACCCGCGGCTGCACGAGGTCGATCGTCCCGATTAGCCATTGACGGCAGTTGGCGATTTCCGCCGGCAGCGGCTTGTTGTCGGGCGGCGCACAGTGGCAGACGGCGGTAATCGCACAGTCGATCAGTTTCAACCCGTCGCGTGGATCGGACGACTCGGCCTGGTTGGCGAAGCCGGCTCGGTGGAGCGCCCGGTAGAGCCACTCGCCGCTACGGTCGCCGGTAAACATCCGGCCGGTGCGGTTGGCTCCGTGAGCCGCCGGCGCGAGTCCGACGATTAGCAGACCGGCCTTGGCAGTGCCGAAATTCTGCACGGGCCGGCCCCAGTATTCCCACTGGGCAAACGCCCGCCGCTTGTCGGCCGCGACTTGCCGGCAATGGTCGCGCAGCCGCGGGCAGAGTGAACAGGCGACGATTCGGTGGTTGAGATCGATCCAGGCCTTCATGCCTGGGCATCGTACAGGACGCGCAGGATGTCGTCCTCGGTGACCAGGCCCAGCAGACGGTTCGACGGGTTGACGATCGTGACCGCGGGGAGCCGCTGATCGACCATGGCGGCCGCGGCATCGCACAGCCGATGACCGGGCCGCAGAATGGGCGAGCTGCGGACGGCCGAGTGGATGGTGTCGCTTGGCGGCTGGGAGTTCAGGCCGCCCCCTTCATTCTCCATCTGCCGGCAGCGCTCGCGAATGATGTCGCGCTGCGTCAGGATGCCCACCGGGCAGCCGTCCTTGGCCACGGCCAAGCGGCTGACGCCCGATTCGTGCATCGCCAGGAAGGCTTCGTCGAGTGTGGCGTCGGGATCGAGCGGCTCCGGGCCGGGCTCACCCAGCAGCGACGCGATTGGCTCGTGCGAGGCGGGCACTTCGCCGTAGGAGAACTCGCGCAGGAAATCGCGGCTGCTGATCATGCCGATCAGACGGCGGTCCTGCACGACGGGCAGGGCGTGAATTTGTTTGTCGAGCAGAACCCGCAGCGCGTCGGCCGCGGTGGCCGTGAGCGGGACCGAGACGACCTGGCGGGACATCACATCACGGGCGAAGACGGCCGGAGCGTCGTCGGTGTCCGGGCCGCCGCCGACTGCGGCCAGCGTCCGTTCGGCCTGGCGGGAGCGCAGCAAGTCCGACTCCGACAGGATGCCGATCACATGCCGCTCGCTATCGACGACCGCTACATGATGGATGCCCAGCTCGTCGAAGCGCGCGGTGACGTCGGCCAGCAGCGTCGTGGCCCCGATCGTCCACGGGTTGTAGGTGACCAGCGTACCCAGTTGTGCGCTCGACATCCGGAAATCTCCGCAACGGCGGCAAAATCGGCCGGGCAGTTACAGCCCGACCTCATGGTGCGCAAAGCGCCCAGAAAAATGTAGCTCACCAGCGGCCGGCTGGCGTTTCGGGCAATGCCGCCGCTGTGGGGGAGAGCAGCCGCTGGATCGCCTGATACCGATGGTCAAAAATCCGCTTGAGCGTCCGGCCGACGAACAAGCCGTGGGCCAGGCGTCCCAGTTGCCCCAGCGGCAGCTGGTACCACACGCGATCGACCATCCAGGTGCCTTCGGGTGCTTCACTGAATTCGTGTTCGTGATGCCACAGCCGATAAGGGCCGCGAACTTGCGTATCGCTGAAGCGGAAAGGCGGCTCGAACGAGTCGATCAGCGTTCGCCAGCCCAGCGGCATGCCAAACAGCCGCAGCTTGTAGTCGATCAGCGTTCCGGCCCGCATTGCGACGGGCTGCGGCGTGAGGATCTGAAAGCCGAGGAACTCGGGCGTGATCCGCTCGAGGTTTGCCGGTTCGGCGAAGAACGCGAACGTTTCAGCCAGCGGCCGCCGTATGAGCTGCGTGCGCTCGAAGCTGTAGGTACGGGGCATGCGTCTCAAAGCCGCGACCAGTGGTCGCGGTTTGCCGGGCTCCGCGACCAGTGGTCGCGATGGTTACCGATGCAACACGTCGCGCAGAGCCGGCTCGAGCTCGGCGAACTTGAACGGAAAGCCGGCGGCGAGTGCGGCCCGCGGCAGGACCTTCTGCGACGCGAGCAGCACCTGGCCGAATTCGCCGAACATCAGCTTGAGCATGAAGCCGGGCACGGGCGGGAAGAACGTGGGCCGGCCCAGGACGCGGCCGAGTGTTTTGGTGAATTCGCGGTTGGTCACCGGATGCGGGGCCACGCCGTTGAGCGGCGTCGTCACGGACGGCTCGCGGGCGGCAAACAGCATCATTTCTACGAGGTCGTCGATATGCACCCAGGGCATGTATTGGTTGCCGCTGCCGAGCGGGCTGCCCAGGCCGAGCTTGAACGGCGTCAGCATTTTGCCGAGTGCCCCGCCCTTTTCGCCGAGCACGATGCCGACGCGGACCGGCACGACGCGGATTCCCAGCTCGCGGGCGGCCAGTGCCTCGCGCTCCCAGCCCTGGCACACCTCGGCCAGAAAGTCGCTCGCCGGCGAGCTCGACTCGGTCAGCTCCTCTTCGCCCCGCGAGCCGTAGATGCCGACGGCCGATGCGCTGACCAGGACTTTGGGCTTCACCGGGAGGTTGCGCATTCCCGCGACAAGGTTCCGCGTGCCGATCACGCGGCTGTCGCGAATCCTGGCTTTCTTTGCGGCGGTCCACCGTCCCTCGGCGACCGGGTCGCCCGCCAGGTGAATGACCGTGTCGATGCCCTCGAAGGCCGCGGCCGGCGGCGAGCCGCCCTGTGGCTCCCAGGCATAGACGTTGGCCCCGAGTTTCTCCAGCTTCTTGGCAGCCTTCGTCGCGTCGCGACTGAGCACGACCGGCCGCTGCAGCTTCGCCAGCAGGCGTTTGCCCACGAATCCCGTCGCGCCGGTGACGAGTGCTTGCATGGAGATCCTCTCTCGCTTTCGCCAAACCGCAACAGCATAGCCTGTTTAACCAGACTCGTGATTTTGGCCTCTCGCCCGCGGCCGGCTGGCCGCTAGAATTCCCCTGCCATGACGGCAGCATCGCCGCACGCAGCCGCGACCGAGCGGATGCGGCAGCTACCAGACGTTTTGCAGGAATATGCGGGCTTCGCCGAGGCGGTCCGGACACTCACGTCCGGGCGACCCGCCTCATTCGACGGAGTCTGGGGCTCAGGCTGCGCGCTGGTGGCTGCAGGGCTCGCCCGGCAATCTCGCGGACCGCTGCTGGTGGTTCTGCCGACCGACCGGGCGGCGGACGACGCCGCGGCCGACCTGGAACTCTTTATCGGCGAAGAGCCCTCGTTCTTTCCCGCCTGGGAAACCGCTCCCGACGAGCGGCTGGTCCACGACGAGACCTTTGGCGAGCGGCTGCGGGTGCTGAAGGCGTTGGTGCGGAGTAGGGAACGCCCTCCGTGGCGTTCCCCGGCGGCCGCGACAACTGCGGCCATAGAAAAGCCGCGGACTGGGTTGTCGCGGTTCATTAAGGCCCGCGGCGGCGAGACGGGTGTCACCCAAACGCCAGAGTCGTCCGAACCGCCGGGAACGCCACAGAGGGAGTTCCCTACAGCGCCGATTTTGGTGACGTCCATTCAGGCGCTCCTTCAGCCTTCGCCGCCGAAGGCGACGATCGCGGCGGCGACGCGCGTGCTGCGAAAAGGCGAGCGGATCGAGATCGAGGAGCTGCTGCGGTGGCTGATCGAGCGCGGATTTCATGCGACGAGTGCGGTCGAATTGCCCGGCGAGTTTTCGCACCGCGGCGGCATCCTCGACATCTTCGCGCCGGACTGGGTGCGGCCGGTGCGGATCGAGTTGTTCGACGACGAGATCGAGTCGCTGCGGTCGTTTGAAGTCAGCACGCAGCGGAGCCACGAGTCTCTCGAGGAGATTGAGGTGACGGTGTTGCCAATGGCGAGCGGGAAGCGTGAGCTTCCTGATAACAATGCGTTACAAGAGTCGCCGAATGATCGGGAGGCTGACGCCTCCCGCTCGCCGGGCCATCTGACTGACTACCTGCCGCCGGACGCGTGGATTCTGCTCGTCGATCCCGACAAGTTGAGCGAAGAGGGCAAGAACTATCTGCAGCGAGTCGAGAAGCCGGTGGATTTCCATTCGGTCCAGGCGGTGCTGGCTGAATGCGGCAAGTTCGCCGTCGCAACAACCGCCGAGATTCAGCAAGGCACGGCCGGCACGCACTGCCACTTGCCGTTTGAATCGGTTGAGCGGTTCAGCGGCGACATCGGCCGGGTCCGCGACGAGCTGGATACGATCGCGCACGGCGACGAGGTTTTCGTCATCTCGCCTACCGAGGCCGAAGTCGAAAGGCTCCGCGAGATTTTGGGGGCCACGAAGCTCGCCGCCGCCGGCCGGCTGCACTTTCCCATCGGCACGCTGCACGCGGGCTTCCGCCTGCGGCCGAGTAGCCCGCCACTCCGTGGCGGGACAACCCGCGACGGAGTCGCGGCCTACGGTCTCCTCCTGCTCACCGCCTCCGAGCTCTTCCACCGCGGGGAATTGCGACGGCTGCCGCGGCGGCGGCTGGGAAAGGCGATCGACTCGTTCCTCGACTTGCGCGAGGGGGACCTGGTCGTCCACCTGGCGCACGGCATTGGCCGGTATCGCGGCCTGCGGATGATCGAGAAACAGGGGCAGCGAGAGGAGCACCTGGAGATCGAGTTCGACGGCGGCACCAAGATCTTCGTGCCGGCGATCAAGATCGACCTCGTCCAGAAATACGTCGGCGGCACCAAGACGCGGCCGACGCTGGCCAAGGTCGGCGGGAAAACGTGGCTCAAGCAGAAGCAGGCCGCCGAAGGCGCGGTCCACGACCTGGCCGTCGAAATGCTCGAAATGCAGGCCCTCCGCATGGCCCGGCCCGGCATCGCCTTCAATCCCGACAGCGAGTGGCAGCGCGAGTTCGACTCGTCGTTCCCTTACCGTGAGACGCCCGACCAGCTCACCGCCATCGCCGCCATCAAGGCCGACATGCACCGCCCGCGGCCGATGGATCGCCTCCTTTGCGGCGACGTCGGCTTCGGCAAGACGGAAGTCGCCATGCGGGCCGCGTTCAAGGCGGTCGACAGCGGCTATCAGGTCGCGGTGCTCGTGCCCACGACGATCCTCGCCGAACAGCACTTTCACAGCTTCCACGAGCGGATGGCCGAATTCCCGTTCGACATCGCCAAGCTCAGCCGGTTCTGCACCCCGGAGGAAGAGCGCGAGGCGCTCGCGGGCCTGAAGTCGGGCAAGGTTGATATCGTCGTCGGCACGCACCGCCTGGCGTCGAAGGACGTCGAGTTCCACAACCTGGGCCTGGTCGTCATCGACGAGGAGCAGCGGTTCGGCGTCGATGTGAAAGAGCGGCTGAAGGCCCTGCGGACGATGGTCGATGTGCTCACGCTTTCGGCGACGCCGATCCCGCGGACGCTGCACATGTCGCTGGTCGGCCTGCGGGACATCGCGAATCTGGAAACGCCGCCGGAAGACCGCCTGGCTGTGGAGACGAAAGTCTCCCGCTGGGACGACCAGCTCCTGCGCCACGCGATCCAGCGCGAGCTGGCCCGCGGTGGGCAGATTTACTTCGTGCACAATCGCGTCAGCGACATCGAATTGATCGCTAGCCGCCTGCGAACGCTCGTGCCCGATATCAAGCTGCGAATCGGCCACGCCCAGATGCCCGACGACGAGCTGGAAGAGGTGATGGTCCAGTTTGTCGAGCACAAGTTCGACCTCTTGCTCTCGACGACGATCGTGGAGAGCGGCCTCGACATCCCCAACGCGAACACGATCTTCATCGATGAGGCCGACCGTTACGGCCTGGCCGACCTGCACCAGCTGCGGGGCCGCGTCGGCCGCTACAAGAACCGGGCGTACTGCTACCTGATCGTCGAGCAGCACAAGCACCTCACACCCAACGCCGCCCGCCGCCTGCGGGCCATCGAGGAGTTCGACGAGCTCGGCGCCGGGTTCGCTATCGCGATGCGCGACCTGGAAATCCGCGGGGCCGGCAACCTGCTCGGCACCCAGCAGAGCGGGCACATCGCCGCCGTCGGCTACGAGCTCTACTGCCAGCTGCTGGAGAACGCCGTCCACATTCTCCAGAAGCGGCCGCCGAAAGTCCGCCTGGAAGTCGAGATCGCCCTGCCAGGCGACGCTTACCTGCCGCCCGACTATGTGGACGACATGCGGCTGAAGATCGACCTTTATCGCCGGCTGACTCGCGTCAGCCGGTTCGAAGAGCTGGACGACTTTCGCAGCGAGCTGATCGACCGGTTTGGCGAGCCCCCGCGGCCGGTGGAGCGGCTGCTGGAGTTGACCGGCCTGAAGATCGACGCGGCAACCTGGCGAATTTCGGCGATTTACATCGAGAACAACTTCGTGGTCTTCAAATACGACGACGGGCCGCGGATCGAGCAGCTGGCCCGTCTGCACAAGGGGAAGCTGCGGATCGTCGATGAGAAGAGCGTATATCTTCCGCTGCCGACCGACCTTACAGAGACCGACCGCATCTGGCGGATCGTCAAATCGGTGTTGCGAGCCCCGCCGGCCGCCACTACTATCCCGACCGCCCGCGCTGGAGGGCACGCCCTCCGTGGCGTGCCCGGACGCTAGGGTCTTTCGCCCGCAGGAGCGCCACTGAAGGCGTTCCCTACAGAGATTTGCTGAAAGCCAAACGTTGTGAGTCTGCGAGCTGCGCGCTTGGCGTTGGTCGTGACCGCTGCGCTCGGCGTGCGCGCGGCGAGCGGGCAATATCCTCCGCCGCCGATCCCGCAGCAGCCGCAATACCAGCAGCCGCAGTATCAGCAGCCGCCGCAGTATGCGCAGCAGCCGCAGCAGGCGGCGTACAACTTGCCGCCCGCGTCGCCTCCGGTTGAGGTCTTCAAGCCGGCGGAGATAATGGCCCGCATCGGGGACAAGTGCATTTTCTACGGCGACGTGGGACCGACCATCGACCTGATGCTCGACCCGCAGCTGTCGCGAATTAAGCAGGAGCTGCTGAAGAAGGCGGCCGAGCAGCGGCTCGATCCAGCGGAAACGCAAGAGAAGCTGGCCGCGCTGGAGCGGGAGTTTCTGCGGCAGGGCCGCACAGTGTACGCCAAGCCGGTGCTGGAACAGCTCGTGACGTCGAAGATGCTCTACCTGGAGTTCGACCGGCAAATCCGCAAGAACGCCAAGGACAAGTACGCCGAGGCCCGGGCCGGGATCGACGGCAAGCTGCGGTCACATTTCGAAAAACAGCTCGAGATGTGCCGCGAGTTCGTGCCGAAGGCCAAGCCCGAGGAGCTCACCGCCCTGATGAATCAGGTTCCCGTGGCGGCCCCGCTCGCCGCGCTGATGCACAACCACCAGCTGGAATCGATGAGCGAGCTCGACGCGAAGCTCCGCACCATGGGCACCTCGCTCGAGCAGCAGATCGTGCAGTTCAGCGAGGGGACCTTAGGCCGCGAGACGGTGAACAGGAACATCGACCAGAAGCCGACCGTGACCCACCAGGAGATGCTCGACTACTACGAGCA
>DASRJB010000028.1:0-3882 GCA_035649715.1 Pirellulaceae bacterium | reverse complement strand
GGCCAGCAGCCGACCGTCGGCGCCGCTCTCCACGCCCTGGCAATGGAATCCACCGATACATTTGGTCTATCGACAATGTGCCGGAGGCTCAACCATGTCCGAGAATCGTACGCGCCGCGAGTTCCTGCACGAGTCGGCGGCAGTGGCCGCGACGGCGCTCGCCGCTAACGCGGCTGTCGCAGCGCCGGCGGAAAAGTCCACCGATTTTGCCAGCCGCTGGGAGCAGTCGTTCGACCGCGTCTGGCTCGGCCCGGAGTACTGGGCCAATCCGCTCCAGGATTGGCACATCCGTGACGGGCGGATCGAGTGCATTAACGCCGCGATCAACCGCAACGTGCATTTGCTGACCCGCGACCTGGGCGAGCAGGCCGGCGAGTTGCGGATGAGCGTGACGATCGGCCGGCTGGGTGGCGGCGCCGTTGGCGATGGCCAGGGGTCAGCTGGATTCCGGATCGGCATCCGCGGCCCGCTGAGCGAGTACCGCAACAACCTGATCTTCGGCCAGGGTCTCGACGCCGGCTTCACGGCGGGCGGCCAGCTGTTCATCGGCAATCCGGCCAGCGGAGTGCCGGTCGATCTCAAGTCCGAGAGCGTCGAACTGCGGCTGTCGGTCGAGCCGCTGGGCGAGATGAGCCGCGTAGCGCTGGCGGCGCTCGACAAGGCCGGCAAGGAGCTGGCCCGAGTTTCGCGCGACGACGTTGCCACCAACTCGTTGGCTGGCAACTTGGCGCTGGTCGCCAACTTCGGCGCTCAGGGCACCAGCGGCGGTGCAGCAAATGCCGCCGGCAAGGCAAAGAAGAAAAAAGCGGCCGCTCCGCCGGCCAGCGCGGGCCGGTTCTGGTTTGCCGCGTGGAAAGTTGCCGGCAGCCGCGTGCAAGCCCACGACGACCGCGCCTTCGGCCCAATCCTGTTCAACCACTACACGCTGCACGGCGGCACGCTAAAGATGACGGCCCAGATGCCGCCGCTGGGCGAGGAGGATTCGCAGACCGTCAGCCTCGAGATCGAGCATGAGTTCACCTCGGAGAAAGTGGCGACAGCCCAGATCCACCCGGAAGCCTGGACGGCGACGTTCCGCGTGCCGAACTGGCAGGTCACGCGCGACGTCCGCTACCGCGTCGTGTATGAGCTGGTCGCGCAGGATGGGAGCCGCCGGACGCACGCCTGGCCGGGCACCGTCCGCCGCGATCCGGCTGGCGGCCGCGAGCTGGTCGTGGCCGACGTCTCGTGCAACATTCACGAGGCGTTTCCGAACGTGCGGTACACGGCCAACATGGCTGCGCTGAACCCGGACCTGATCGCCTTCGTCGGCGACCAGTTCTACGAAAGCTCGGGAGGCTACGGCGTGCAGCGAGCGCCGCTCCCAGCCGCAATCCTCGATTACCTGCGGAAGTGGTATCTCCACGGCTGGACGTGGCGCGAGCTGACCCGCGACCGGCCGAGTATCTCGATTCCCGACGACCACGACGTCTATCAGGGCAACAACTGGGGCGAGGGCGGCGCGCCGCAGACCGGCACGCAGGAGCAGGGGGGCTACAACATGCCCGCGGCCTGGATCAACGTCGTCCACCAGACGCAGACCTCGCACCATCCCGATCCCTGGGACGCCGCGCCCGCGAAGCAGGGCATCAGCGTCTATTCCGGGCCGCTCACCTATGGCGGCGTCAGCTTTGCGATCCTCGCCGACCGGCAGTTCAAGAGCGCCCCCGAGGGCAAAGTCCCGCCGACCGGCGGCCGCGGCGATCACGTCACCGATCCGAACTTCGATCCGAAGACGGCGGACCTGCCCGGGCTGCAGTTGCTCGGCCCGGGCCAGATGAAGCATCTTCGCGAGTGGGTCCGCGACTGGCGCGGTGTGCAGATGAAGGCTGTCATCTCGCAGACGATCTTCACCGCGATGGCCACCACGCATGGCGCCGAGGGCCGCCTGGTCGCCGATTACGACGCCAACGGCTGGCCGCAGTCCGAACGCAACGCCGCCCTCCGCGAAATCCGCAAGGTGTTTGCCTTCCACATTGCCGGCGACCAGCATCTGCCGGCGATCGTGCACTATGGCATCGATGCCCATCGCGACGCCGGGCTCGCCTTCGCCGGCCCCGCCGTCAACACGGGCTATCCCCGTTGGTTCGAACCGCTCAAGCCCGGCGAGAACCGCGCTGAGGGGGCGGCGGAGAACACCGGCGACTTCCGCGATTCGTTCGGCAATCCGATGACGGTGCTGGCCGTCGTCAATCCGGCCAAGCAGCCGCGGCAGCCGGTCTTGGAGAAGCTGCACGACAAAGTCTCCGGCCTGGGCCTGGTGCGGTTCGACAAGCAGAGCGGGCGGATCACCGTCGAATGCTGGCCCTTTCTGGCTGACCCGACGCAGCCGGGCACACAGTTCCCCGGCTGGCCGCAGACGTTTGCGATCGAGGCCAACTACGGCCGGCAGGCCACGGCGCACCTGCCGACGCTGACGATCACCGCCGAGGCCAACCCGCTCCTGGAGGTCATGGACGAAGCCACAGGCGAACTCATCTACGCCCGCCGCATTCCGCGCCGGGGCCATCAGCCGGGGGTTTTTGCCGAAGGCAAATACACGCTGCGGCTAAGCATCCCGGAAACCGGCAAGGTGAAAGAGCTGCGCGGCGTGGAGGCAATGATCCGACATACGGCTGTCATTGAGGTGAGCATCAGTTGACGTTATTCAGCGGACCAAATTGGCTTCGATGTTCCCGCAACGTAGAATTGTTGACATGAACATGGAAACGATTCGCGAGTGGCTCAACCGCGCTCCCTTCGAGCCGTTTGTCCTCCGTATGTCCAACGGCGAAATCCACGAAGTCCGCCACCCTGAGAATGTCGCGCTGGGAAAGAACCGGATCATCGTTGTCGATCCGGTCGCCGATCGCGCCGTGCATCTATCCTTGATACACGTCAACAGCATCGAAGCCCTTCAGGCGGCTTAGGGCCGGCGATTGCGCTCGACGAACTCAGGCCAATCGTGGTCGGCGCGAGCGCGCCATTTTTCATAGTCCTGGGACGTACCCATGTCGTGTTCTGGATAATCCAAGAGCCAGTCAAACACGGCCTTGCTATTCCTTGCATCCAGTGCGGTTTTGAACCAACGAGCCGCCTCGACACGATCGCGATAGCGAGCCGTATCAGCGACAAAGGAAGCCACTTGAGTTGATCGCGCGTTGCGATCCAGATCCGCGCCGCGTCCTATCGCGCACATTATGCCGTTTCCACTGCCATGAATGAGCTTCCAGTCATGGCGGTGAGCGGACACCAGCGCCAATTGCTTACCCACTTGGCTCAGCGGCGTTTGCTGAACGTTTTGAATTCGGCAATAAGTGACGTCTGTGAAGGGTAACTGAAACTCGATCGAAAGCCCACGACATCCGCAGAGGGAACAAGTCGACAAGGATTGAAATGTGGCGAAAAGCGCAATCGCACCTATCACCAACGCCGACACGCTGAATAGTGCGACACGCTTCATGGACGTGCAGCGGGGAGTAGTGTGCTCCCACGGCGGCTGAATGCCGCCGGTATGTGTTGCCGGAAACTACTTAATCCCACCACCAGGCCCGCCGCGGCAACTGATGCGGCCGGCTGTTGTCGCGATAAGTGGCCATCTGACCGCTGTTGCCGATCGTCACCGCTTCGCGCGCTGCCAAGCTGCGCGGGTCGGCGGTCACACCGCCGCTGACCGCGGCCACGACGTGCTTGCCGCCGATGAGGCGGCGGTTGATGACCGATTCGACTTCCTTGGGGGCGACGCCCAGTTCCGGCTGATAGTCGCCCTGCGGGCCGAAGTGCGTCATGTGCCAGCCGACCTGGCCGGGCAGGTCGTGGCTCTTCATCACCGCAGCGACCAGCGCCAGGTCGAAGATGTTGCGC
>DASRJB010000027.1:0-3427 GCA_035649715.1 Pirellulaceae bacterium | reverse complement strand
TGTTCACGGGGCCCTATTTCTGCCAGAGCGAAGACCACCGCTGGTTTGCCGAAGCCGAGCTGCTGCGCCCGGCGGCGCAGTTCGTCGGTCTGGATGGCCGGCGTCAGAGGCATGGGGTTCTGAGTTCCGGGTTCAAGGTTCAAAGTTCAAGGTTTAGGACGCACCCATGTACGCCCAGCACTATTCCGCAATAATTGCATGCTACGCCGCGAGATCAAACACTTCGCTGAGCTTTGCGCCTGACTCCTGAACCGATGCCCTACGACCACGTACGCAACCGGCCGGTAACCGTCGCCCTGGTGCAGATGTCGTGCACCGAGGCGAAGGAGCCTAACGTCGAGAAGGCGCTGGCCAAGATCGCCGAGGCGGCCGGCAAGGGGGCGAACATCGTCTGCTTGCAGGAGTTGTTCACGGGGCCCTATTTCTGCCAGAGCGAAGACCACCGCTGGTTTGCCGAGGCCGAGCCGATTCCGGGGCCGACCAGCGAGCGGCTGGCGGCGGCCGCGAAACAGCACGGCGTGGTGGTCGTCGGCTCGCTCTTCGAGCGGCGTGCACCGGGGCTGTACCACAATACCGCCGTGCTGCTCGACGCCGACGGCTCGCAGGCCGGCGTCTATCGCAAGATGCACATCCCCGACGATCCGCTGTACTACGAAAAGTTCTATTTCACGCCCGGCGATCTCGGCTTTCAGAGCTTTGACACGAAGTTCGGGCGCGTCGGCGTCTGCGTCTGCTGGGACCAGTGGTATCCCGAGGCCGCCCGGCTGACGGCCCTCTCCGGGGCCGAGATCATCTTTTATCCCACGGCGATTGGCTGGCTGCCTGCCGAGAAGGAAGAGTTCGGCGCGAGCCAGCACAATGCCTGGGAGACGATGATGCGGTCGCACGCGATCGCCAACGGCGTGTTCATCGCCGCCCCCAACCGGGTCGGCCGCGAAGGGCAGCTGCAATTCTGGGGCGGCTCGTTCGTCAGCGACCCCAACGGCAATCTGCTGGCCAAGGCCGGCCACGAGCGAGAGGAAATCGTCCTAGTTAAGTGCGACCTGGGCCTGATCGACGTCGTCCGCACCCACTGGCCTTTCTTCCGCGACCGGCGTATCGACGCCTACGGCGAATTGACGAAGCGATATCGCGACACGCCGTAGCCCTGCTACCGCTCCGGCTCCTGCCACGAGAGCACTCATCACCAGAGGAATAGGAGCGGCAGCGCCGGCCTGAAATCCTTCGCTTGCCCTTGCTGGCCCAGGTCGAAGGTCATCTCCATCAGGTGCTCCGGCCCAGAGGCGAGCGCGACGGCTCCCGTTCGGACTGCTGCCGCCGCGGACAGCGAAGGGCTGGCCAGATCGGGAACAGTGAAGCGGACCTGCGTGATCTCACGAAACCCGGCGGCATGAGCGAGTGGCTGAGGCTTGGGCCAGCGCGGGTCGTCGGGCCGGCGGCCGAACCCAACGAAGAACCACCAGGGTTCCATCAGCGGGACGTTCTGGCCGACGTGAATGGCGAGCGGGCTGGGGAGGTATGGCGGGCGATACTGCCAGGCCGGGAACGGGGGTTCTGCCGGGCCGCGGTCCGTCGGCCGCAGCGCGACGCCAAAGGGAGACACTCCCGAATTTCGAAGAGACCAGCGCTCGTAAAGCTGTGTCGGCCGGACGAGCTGGCTTTGGGCTTCCGCTGCGTCCGCCACCCACAAGAGCTCGAAAAACGCGTGGCGAAAGAAGAACCGCCGGTTCGCCGTGCCTTGACCAGGGTGGACGTTCGGTTCGCCCTCCTTCAGGCCAAACGAAACGAGCCGGTCCGCGACTGCGCCACCCGCGTCCACCCAGACGAAAACATGATCGAGTTCATACATGGCGCTGCGCTTGCTGGGACTTGCACTTCAGGTATCGACGTCCATCCGCGTCGCGCCTTGTCCCTCAGCCGCCGTCGCCACCGGCTCCGTGTTAAACGAGTGCTTTGCTCACGGGAGTCGCAAACCACCAGCGGTGACCCTCCAGGTCTCGGGCGCCGTATTCGCGCTGGCCGTAGGGCTGATCGACCGGTTCGCTGTCTATCCGGGCGCCGGCCGCACGGGCCTGCTGGTAGTGGGCATCGACGTCATCGACGTGGACGACGAGCCCGGTGTTCGCTACGTCGGCGGCCAGGGGTGAATCGAGGTGGTGCTCGGCGGTGACGCGGTGCAGCCAAATCGCCGCGCCGCCGGCGCGGACTTCGCCATGGATCGGCTGCCCAGCGGGCGTTCGGTGAACACCTCCCGCGGCAAACCCGAACGCGCGCACCAGAAAGTCGTGCGCAGCCGGAATGTCCTGGTACGTGAGCACCGGGATGACGCGATCGAAGTGGGCCATAATTGCACCTCAGGGCAGTATGATTCGCCGCGATGGAGATTGGCAGTGGAAGCCGTGCCCCGAGTTTACCACGCCGGCAATCTCGCGGCGCGTCGCGCCATTTTGGCGGGCTGCCAGATTGGGCAAGGGCTCGCTAAGTTGTAGCCAGTGAGGTGCGTTGGCAATCCGACGATGACTACCCAAATACCCAGCCAACTCGGTTATCGCTGGCCCGCGGAGTGGGAGCCGCAGGCCAGCGTCTGGCTCTCGTGGCCGCGAAATCGCAATAGCTGGCCGAATCACTTTGAGCCGGTACCCGGGGAGTTCGCCCAGTTCGTGCGGCTGCTGGCCGATTATGAGCCGGTAAATATCCTGGCGGGGGGTCGCGAGGTGATGGAGCAGGCCCGCTCGCTGGTCGGCGATTTGAAGAACGTCACGCTGCACGACATTCCGACGAATGACGCCTGGTGCCGCGATCACGGGCCGACGTTTCTTAGTAGTCCTCACGCTCCGCGTGAGGGGGACATCTCGCGGGGCGAGATGGCGACTATGCCCGCACTGGTCGATTGGGAATACAACGCTTGGGGCGGCAAGTATCCGCCATTCGACCTCGATAACCAGGTGCCGGCAAAGATCGCCGCGCTGCAAGGCCGGCGGCGGTTTTCGCCGGGGATCATCCTGGAAGGGGGCGCGATCGACGGCAACGGCGCGGGCACCATCCTGACGACGGAGTCGTGCCTGCTGAATCCCAACCGCAACCCGCAGCTCGGGCGGGCTGACGTCGAGAGCCTCTTGCGCGACTACCTGGCCGCCCAGAAAATCCTTTGGCTTACCGGCGGCGAAATCGCCGGCGACGATACCGACGGGCACATCGACCAGATCGCGCGGTTCGTCGGGCCAAGGACCGTGGTCGTCTCCATCTGCGACGACGAGGGCGACGAGAACTTTGAGCCGTCACAGCAGAACTGGCGCGAGCTGCAGTCCCTGACCGACCAGGAGGGCCGACCGCTCGAGCTCGTGCCGCTGCGGCTGCCGCGGGCGCTCTTTTGCGATGGACAGCGATTGCCAGCCGGCTACTGCAATTTCCTGATTGCCAATGGCGT